>NZ_JBEZKL010000101.1:0-27972 GCF_040704695.1 Streptomyces sp. NPDC048411 | reverse complement strand
GGCGCGACGGACAACCGTCCGTCGCGCCACCGGCGTATCCGCTTACGGTCGTCCCGCTGCGAGTCGCCGAACCAACGGCGGCCGCCCACTCAGGAAGATCGGGGGTGCGCTCGTGCGGATCGGACTCCTCACCGACGGTGGTTATCCGTATGCGACCGGTGAGTCCAGACTCTGGTGCGACCGTCTGGTGCGCGGGCTGATGCAGCACGAGTTCGACCTCTACGCGCTCAGCCGCTCCGCCGAGCAGGAGGCGCAGGGCTGGGTACAGCTTCCGCCCCAGGTCAGCCGGGTACGGACGGCGCCGCTGTGGACGACCGGCGAGGACGTCCTGGGCGGCCACGCCCCCAAGGGGCTGCTCGCCCGACTGGTGACCGGAGGGGTCGGGCGGTCGTACGGACGGCGCGAACGGCACCGGTTCACGACGCACTTCACGGCGCTCGCCACGTCGGTCTGCGCGGCGGAGGCGACCGCGGAGGCCGGCGGCGGCGGATCCACGGCCGACGCCGACACACAGTTCACCGACGGGCTGTACGGACTCGCCGAACTGGCCCGCGAACACGGCGGACTTCCCACGGCGCTCCGCTCCGAGACCGCTGTGCGCGTCCTGGAAGCAGCCTGCCGCGCCCCGGGCACCGGGCGGATCGTCCAGGCCGCGACCGTCCCCGACCTCCTCGCCCTCGCCGCGGAACTGGACCGCGTCCTGCGCCCGCTCTCCCTCGACTGGTACGACGAGGAGAGCCTCGGCGCGGTCGACCTCTGCCACGCCGCGTCCGGCGGGGCAGCGGCCCTGCCCGGGCTGTTGGCCAAACGCTTCTTCGGCGTCCCGCTGCTGGTCACCGAGCACGGCGTGCAGTTGCGGGCCCACTACCTCGCAGCGGCCGGCACACCCCTGGGTGCACCGGTACGCGCCCTGCTTGCCGCGTTCCACGGACGGCTCGCCACCGAGGTGTACCGGCAGGCCGCGCTCATCACCCCCGGCAATACGCACGCACGCCACTGGCAGGAACGGTGCGGCGCCGACCGCGCCAAGTTGCGCACGGTCTACCCCGGCATGGAGGCGGCCCGCTTCGCAGCCCTGGGGGAGAGCAAGGACGAGGGTGGTCCCGACACCCTGGTCTGGGTCGGCCGGATCGAGCCGTCCAAGGACCTGATCGCACTGCTGCACGCCTTCACGGAAGTGCGGAAGGCCGAACCGGACGCCCGCCTGCGGATCGTCGGCGCGCCGGCGCCGGGCGCGGAAGGCGCCACGTACCTCGAGCACTGCCGGGCACTCGCCGCCCAGCTCTTCCCGGACGAGGCCGCCCACGCACATGCCGTCGGCGACAACCCGGTCTCCTTCGAGGACATCGGCGGCGCCGAGGTCGCAGACCTCGCAGAGGCGTACGCGGCGGGCGGGATCGTCGTCCTCTCCAGCGTCGTCGAGGGCTTCCCGATCAGTCTGGTCGAGGCGATGTTCTGCGGACGGGCCACGGTGTCGACGGATGTAGGCGCGGTCTGCGAAGTCATCGGCGGTACGGGTCTTGTGGTGCCCCCGCGCAACCCCCGGGCGCTCGCCGACGCGTGCATCACGCTGCTGCGCGATCCCGAGCGCCGTGCACGTCTCGGCGCGGCGGCGCGCGCCCGCGCGCTGGAACTCTTCACCGTCGAACAGAACCTCGCGGCATTTCGCGGCATTTATCTGGAGCTGATCTCCCACTCCCCGGTGCGCAGGGAGGCGGACGGCGCCCCGCGCCCGTTCGCGACTCCGCCCGAGGCTCAGGTCCTGGGCAGCTGGACGGTTCCCGCGCACACCCCGAGCTGGGCCATCGAGGGCGTGTGCGCGGGTGCGCGCGGGACGGCGGACCGCGATGTGTGAGCAGCGGGCGGACAGAAGGACGAGCCGGTCCGGCGGACTCGGCATGGATCACGGAGGATTTCCCATGGGCGGCCGCCCGACCGAGGCGCTCGACGTCCCCGGCACCCCGACGACCGACAGAAGGTGGAACCCCCGCTCGGAGGTCCTGGTCTCCGGACCCCGGGGCGCGGAGATTTCCGCACCGGCCTGGGCTCGACCCGGGACGGGGGCGATGCCGGGCCTCGCGGGGGTGGGACCGCTGCGGCCGGTGGCGCTGATGGAGCAGTCGCCGGCGAAGGGGGCGGCCGAGGGGCCGGACTCCCCGCAGGAACGGGACCCGGGCGCGGATTCGCTGCGGGACCCGGCGCCGGATCCAGAACCTGCGCGGGAGCCGGATATGACCGGGAGTCCGGCACCTGACCGCCCCGCGACCGCCGACGAGTCCCCTGCCGTCACGGGCTGGGCGCTCACCGGCGCCGGAACCGCCGATGTGCGTGCGGACCCCGCGGAGCCGGCACAGCCTGGTGCTGGTGCCGATGCGGCCGACGCCGCGCAGGGCGCCGGTGGTGTGGCGGAGAGCGGAGGCGCGTCCGAGGACGGTGTCCTTACGGAGGCCGAGGCCGGCACGCCGCCCGAGGCCGGAGCTCTCAAGCAGGCCGGGCCCCCTGCCGGGCCCGCCGCCTGCGCTCCGGCGGCGGCCGAGAACGGGGCACGGACCGACACGCCCGCCGAGGTGCGGACGCGGACACCGACCCCGACACATCCCGGCAGTGACGACGCACCCGCCCCCACCCCCCGGGCCCCCGAGATCGCGCACACCCGTGCCACCCCCGCACGCAAGCCCAGCGCCTCCCGGCGCGGGCCCGTCGATCCCGTGAAGACCCTCATGCACCGCCACCGCGACCTCTGCCAACGCGCCGTCGACCCGCTGGAGATCGCCGCCGGGCTCGAAGCCCGCGGGATCACCGACCGCACCGCCGCCCGTTACCGGCACCGCGATGTCTTCTCGCTCGCCGAGGAGCTCTACGCGAGGGTGCCCGCCGTGACAGGGGAGCCGACGAGCGCGGCGCCTCCCGCGCCGGTGCGCGACATCGAGACGCGCGCCGTCTGGACGCTCCTCGCACTGCTGCCCGGTGCGGCCTGCACCGCGACCGCCGGCGTCCTGAAACTCACCGAAGGAGCACTCGGCGGTGGGGCGCGGCTCACCGTGACCCTCGTCGGGGCGCTCGTCGCGTTCCTCGGGCTCGGCCTCTGCCTGCGGAGCGGCCCCCTGCGCGCCCCGGTGGGCCGCTCCTCGGCGGCAGCCACTCTGTACGTGGGCTGGCTCCTCGGCTACGTCCTGTACGGCCAGGCGCTGCTCGACCAGGTCCTCAGCGGCGGCCCGGAAGGACCCTGGGCGCTCACCCCCGCACCCCTGCTGGGACTCGCGCTCGCCGTCGCCCCCGCCGCCTGGTGCGCGCACCTCTTCGCCGTACACGCACACCGCAGACTCACCGGCAGCCGCGCACTGGAGGAGTTCGCCGCGGGGGTGCGCCCCCTCCTCTTCGGGACCGTCGCCCTCTTCCTCTGCGTGCTCTCGGGGCTGCTTTGCCTTGCCGAGCTCGGGTACGGAGGCGGCGGCACCCTCGTCGCGGCCGCCGCGCTCGGCGTACTCCTCCTGCTCGCCCGGCTGTTGACCGTCCACGGCTTCCCGGAGCCCGCTACCACCGGACTCGCCGCCGCCTGCGCCGTCGAGGCGGCCGCCCCCGCCCTGATTCTGGCCGGGCGGCTGCCCGGCTTCCATGTCCTCGCCCGCCCCGTCGACGTGGTCATCAAGGCGGGCGGCACCGGAGCCGTACCCGCCATCGCCTGCGGCGCAGCCGCGCTCGGGCTGCTGATCCACGCCACCGTTGCCCTTTCCAGGGCGTCCGCCCACACCACCGCCTAAGCCGCGATGAAGAGCCACTCCCTGTACGCCCCCCGCGGAGCCGACGCCGCGGGTCCTTGCCCCTCGGCGCCTGCCTTTGGACCCGACAGGCACGTACCGCTCACCACCTCCCCAAGGAGACACCGGACATGACCCCCCAATCCCCCGCACCGGCAGCCCGCCGTCGGCACGAAGGGGGCACCCGATGAGGGTTCTGCTGCTCGGAGCCAACGGGTTCCTCGGCCGGTTCGTGGCCGACCGGCTGCTCGCCGACCCCGCCGTGCACCTCACGGCGCTCGGCCGCGGCGACGACGCCGACGTACGGTTCGACCTCGCGGGCGGCTCGCCCGGAGCACTCACCCGCTTCCTGGACGCCGTCCACCCCGGCGTCGTCGTCAACTGCGCGGGCGCCACCCGCGGCGGAGCCCGCGACCTGACCCGCCACAACACTGTCGCCGTCGCCACCGTCTGCGAGGCGATGCGGCGCAGCGGCTGCAGCGCCCGCCTCGTCCAGGTGGGCTGCTCCTCGGAGTACGGGCCCTCGCAGCCCGGCTCCTCGACGGCGGAGGACGCCATCCCGCGCCCGGGCGGGCCGTACGGCGTCTCCAAGCTCGCCGCCACCGAACTCGTCCTCGGCTCCGGCCTCGACGCGGTCGTACTGCGGGTCTTCTCGCCGGTCGGCCCCGGCACCCCGGCGGGCTCCCCACTGGGCCGGCTCGCCGAGGCGATGCGCCGCGCCATGCAGTCCGGCGACGGCGAGTTGAAGCTCAGCGGCCTCGGAGTGCAGCGCGACTTCGTCGACGTACGGGACGTCGCCCGCGCCGTGCACGCCGCCTCGCTCTCCGCCGCGCAGGGAGTCGTCAACATCGGCACCGGCCGAGCCGTACGGCTCCGTGACGCCGCCGCCGTGCTTGCCAAAGTCGCGGGCTACCCGGGTGCGCTCCACGAGCTGGACACGCCCCCCGCCCGGATGCCCATCGGTGCCCCCCGCACCTCCTCCGAGTCGGTCATCGAACACCTCTCGGCGACCCCGTCCCCGTACCCCGACGGCTGCGGCGCCTGGCAGCAGGCAGACGTCCGCACCGCCCGCGACCGGCTCGGCTGGCGGCCCCGGATCAACCTGGAGGAGTCGCTCGCCGACATCTGGATGGAGGCGGCATGCCGCATCTGACCAGTGCCGGAACGGCACGCAGGGCCGGCGGCGCCGAGCAGCTCGGCTTCGGCGTGCCCGGCTACGCGCATCCGCTGCTCGCCCCCACCGAATGGGCCGAACTGACCCGCCCCGGCACCCACGTGCACTGGGCGGTCCTCAACATCGACACCGGTCCCGGCGCCCGGCCCGACCCGCACTGTCTGGAAGCCGCGGGCCGGCTCCGCAACGCCCGCGAACGGGCCCGGCACGGCGAGACCGCGCAGGACGCCGTCCGGGCAGGCGGCGGCCGGCTGCTGGGCCACCTCGATCTGGCCCACGGCGACCGTCCGTTCGACGAGTTGATCACCGACGCGCAGTCCTTCCTCGACTGGTACCGCGTCGACGGCTTCTACCTGGACCGGTGTCCCGCCGACCGCGCCGGCCTCCCGGCGGTCCGCCGCCTCACCGGCACGCTTGCCGCGCTCGTCGAGGACGGGCTGCTGGTGCTCGGGCACGGGACCCATCCGTATCCCGGCTACGCCGAGACCGCCGACCAACTGGTCACCTTCTCCGGGGCGTGGACCGACTACCGCTGGTCGCAGGTGGCGGAGTGGACCGCCGCCTACCCGCCGGTACGCTTCGCGCACTTCGTGCACGGCGTTCCGCGCACCCACCTCGACGAGGCCCTGCGCATCGCCCGCTGGCAGGGCGCGGGCACGATCTTCTTCACCGACCGCACCGTGCGGAGGGGCAGCAGGGGACAAACCGATCCATTCGCGGCGCTGCCCGGGTACTGGGACGAAATTGTCTCGCGGATCGGACTTGGTATCTCGGAATGAGAGGGGGCGTGGCAGTGTTACGGCAAGAAGAACCGTACGCAGATGAAGTACGTAGAAACCGACCACCTGCATTGTTGAGGTTCCTGTGTCGCTGCCACCCCTGGTCGAGCCAGCTGCTGAGCTCACCGTCGACGAGGTTCGCAGGTACTCCCGCCACCTGATCATCCCGGATGTCGGGATGGACGGGCAGAAGCGGCTGAAGAACGCGAAGGTGCTCTGTGTGGGCGCCGGCGGTCTCGGCTCGCCGGCCCTGATGTACCTGGCCGCGGCCGGTGTCGGCACGCTCGGCATCGTGGAGTTCGACGAGGTCGACGAGTCGAACCTGCAGCGCCAGATCATCCACAGCCAGTCCGACATCGGCCGTTCCAAGGCGGAGTCCGCCAAGGACTCGGTCCTCGGCATCAACCCGTATGTGAACGTGATCCTTCACGAAGAGCGGCTCGAGGCCGAGAACGTGATGGAGATCTTCTCCCAGTACGACCTGATCGTGGACGGCACGGACAACTTCGCCACCCGCTATCTCGTCAACGACGCCGCGGTACTGCTGAACAAGCCGTACGTGTGGGGTTCGATCTACCGCTTCGACGGCCAGGCGTCCGTCTTCTGGTCCGAGCACGGTCCCTGCTACCGCTGCCTCTACCCGGAGCCGCCGCCCCCCGGCATGGTCCCGTCCTGCGCCGAGGGCGGCGTGCTGGGCGTGCTCTGCGCGTCCATCGGTTCCATCCAGGTCACCGAAGCCATCAAGCTGCTCGCCGGTGTCGGCGATCCGCTGGTCGGCCGACTGATGATCTACGACGCCCTGGAGATGCAGTACCGCCAGGTCAAGGTCCGCAAGGACCCCGACTGTGCGGTCTGCGGCGAGAACGCGACCGTCACCGAACTCATCGACTACGAGGCCTTCTGCGGCGTCGTGTCCGAGGAGGCTCAGGAGGCGGCGCTCGGCTCCACGATCACTCCGAAGCAGCTCAAGGAGTGGATCGACACGGACGAGAAGATCGAGATCATCGATGTCCGTGAGCCGAACGAGTTCGAGATCGTTTCGATCCCCGGCGCGAGACTGATCCCGAAGAACGAGTTCCTGATGGGCAACGCCCTCCAGGACCTCCCGCAGGACAAGCGCATCGTCCTGCACTGCAAGACCGGCGTCCGCAGCGCCGAGGTCCTCGCGGTCCTCAAGTCGGCGGGCTTCGCCGACGCGGTGCATGTCGGTGGCGGCGTGATCGGCTGGGTCAACCAGATCGAGCCCGAGAAGCCGGTGTACTAGTGCCGTGACCGGCAAAGTTCGCCGGGAAGTGCTGTGACCGGCAAAGTTTGCCGGGAAGGGCACCAGAGGCGAAGAGCTTCGAAGGGGCCGGTCCGCGTCATGCGGCCGGCCCCTTCTCCGCTCTCTCCGTCACGAACAGGTCTTGCCGTCCGCCGGGACTTTCCGGAACTCGGGCAGCAGGGCCCTGGCTTCCGCGACCGTCGGCCGGAGGCTGCTGTCCGTGCAGGAAATGGCGCGCTGCGAGTGGCTCGCTCCCCTTGGTGCCTGTGCGTACGGCGTGCGGCGAGAGGCCAGGGCCCGTGCGCCCGGCGTGATCCGGAGGGGCCCCGGGCGCCGCCGTCGACAGCTTCAGCGGCAGACGGTACCGGCTGCCGGGACCGTGCCGTCCAGCAGATAGCTGACCACCGTCTTCTTCACACAGGCGTTGCCGCTGTTGTACGCGCCGTGCCCCTGGCCCTCGTAGGTCATCTGCACCCCGACGCCCGGGCCCAGCTCTTGCGCCATCGCCTGTGCGCCCTTGTACGGGGTCGCCGGGTCGCCCGTGTTGCCGATGACCAGGATGGGGGCCGCGCCGGGAGCGCTGACGTCCGGGGTCTTCCACGCACCCGCGACCGGCCAGTCGGTGCACTGCAGCAGACCCCAGCCCAGATAGTCGCCGAAGACCGGCGACGCCTTCCGGAACTCCGGAATCAGCGCCCTCGTCCCGTCGACGGTGAACCGCTGCTTCGAGTCGGCGCAGTTGACGGCCGCGTTGGCGGCCGTCGAATTGTCGTAACGGCCGGTCCGGGAACGGCCGTTCAGGGAGTCGGCCAGGGCCAGGAGCAGTGCGCCGTTCCCGCCGTCAGCCTCGTCGATCCCCTGTTCCAGCAGCGACCAGGTCTCCTTGGAGTAGAGCGAGGCCGCGATTCCGGTGGTGGCCTGGGACTGCGTCAGCTGCCGGGAGCCGAGCCCCGAAACCGGCTGCTTGTCCAGCCGGTCGAGAAGTTCGGCGATCCCCTGCTCGACCTCCTTCCCGGTGGTTCCGGGAAGCTTGCAGGCGGCGCCGCGATCCGCGCAGTTCCGGGTGAAGTTGTCCAGCGCCAGCTGGAAGCCCTTCGCCTGGCCGAGGGAGGACTGCTTGTAGTCCTCGGTCGGGTCGACGACCCCGTCGAGCACCGCCCTGCCGACCTTCTCCGGGAACAAGTGCGCGTAGACGCCGCCCAGTTCGGTGCCGTACGAGATGCCGAAGTAGTGCAGCTTGTCGTCGCCGAGCACCTGGCGCATCAGATCCATGTCGCGGGCGGCGTTGGTGGTGCCGACGTAGGGGAGTTCGGAGCTGGAGTTCTTCTCGCAGGCCGCGGCGAACTTCCTCTGCTGGTTGAGGAGGGCCTGCTCCTCGGCGGCGGTTTCCGGGGTGGCGTCGCTCTGGAAGCGCGCGTCGAGCTGTTGGTCGTTCTCGCACTTCACCCCTTCGCTGCGGCCGACCCCGCGCGGATCGAAGCTCACCAGGTCGTAACGGGTACGGAGGCTGGCGTACGAGGGGCCGAAGGCGGGCAGCGTGGCGACGCCGGAGGCGCCGGGACCGCCGAAGTTGAAGATGAGCGAGCCGATTCGCTTGTTCTGGTTGACGGCCCTGGCGCGGATCAGCGCCAGCGGGATCGTGTCGCCGCCCGGCTTCGCGTAATCGCGCGGGACCTTCATGAAGGAGCACTCCCAGACGGCGCCGCCGGGGAGGGGGGTCGGGGCGGTTCCGCCGCCCTGCGCCGTGGACGGGGCCTGGCAGGTCTTCCACGTCAACTTCTGGGAGGCCAGGTCGGCCGATCCGGAGGCGTCGGCGGCGTTCGCCGCGTGCGGAGGGTTCTCGTTGCCGCTGTTGTCCGAACAGGCGGTGAGGGGCAGCAGAACGGTGGCGGTGGCCGCGAGGGCCGCGGCGCGCAGGGCAGGGGAGGTCCTCATCGCCCCATCGTGCGACGGCGCGCGGGGTGGCGCGCGGGGCACCGGTCCAAGTGGGTGGCCCAGGGGCTTTCGTGGGGCAGGGGCCGTGGGGGTTCTCCCCGGTGGGCGGTTTGGCGGCGGCGTGTCAGAGGGCGCCCTTGCGGGTGAGGCGGTTGAAGCAGAGCCAGCCGGGCAGGACCGGCAGCCACAGGGTCATCAGCCGGAACAGCAGTACGGCGGGCGCCGCGACCTCCTTCGGCAGGCCGACCGCGATCAGTCCCAGCGTCAGCGCGCCCTCGACCGCACCCATACCGCCCGGCGTCGGCGCCGCCGACCCCAGTGCGTTGCCGGCGAGGAAGACCACCGCGATGCTCGCGTAGCTGAGCTGCGGCACGTCGGGACCGCTGAACGCCCGGATCGACGCGTCCAGGCACATCACGAACAGGCCGGTCAGCAGCAGCATGCCGCCGATACCGGTGAGCAGCTTCTGCGGGCGCTGCACGACATCGAGCATGCGCGGTACGACCCCGGCGAACAGCGACCGCACGCGCGTCACCACGAACTTCCGCAGGAACGGGATCGCGGTCACCACCAGGACCAGCACCGCGACCGTCAGCAGTCCGGCGATCACGGTCCTGGACGGGGCGAGCGACGGAGTCTTCTCGGTCCCGGTCAGGTATCCGAACGCGGCCAGCAGCAGGATGTGGCAGCCGAGCCCGAACAGCTGCGAGGCGCCGACACTAGCGACGGCGAGCCCCGGGCGTACCCCGGAACGCTGCAGGAACCGCGTGTTCAGCGCCACACCGCCGACCGCGGGCGGCGCGACGAGCTTCACGAACGAACCGGCGACCTGCGCCAGCACGGTCTTCCCGAACGGCACCCGCTCCGGCACGAACCCCAGCAGGCTCATCGCCGCCGCGATGTAACTGAGCGCCGAGAACCCGAGCGCCGCCGCCACCCAGCCCCACTCCGCCTGCTCGACGACCGCGCCGAAGTCGGCCTGCGTGACCTGCGAGATCAGGAAGTACGCGGCGATCGCACCGGCGATGAAGCTGAGCAGCGTGCGCGGCTTGATCCGCTCCAGCCGGACCGGCTCCACGGGCGCCTGCGGCCGGATCAGCAGCACCTGGCGGCGGATCTGGGTCAGCAGATCCTCCTCCCGGGCCTCGTCCAGGGCATCGTCTATCGCCCGCTTCTCCGCCTGCTTCTCATTGCGGAGCGCCTTGCGGTCGGCAGGGACCGACGCCTGTGCCCCCTGGGCCTTGGCGAGCTTTGCCGCGTCCGACGCCGCGATCACCGCCTCGCGCTCGCGCTGCGACCGCTCACGGGCCAGCCTGCGCAGCGCCGCCCGGGTGGAGCGGCTGAGGGCGATCGGCTGGAGCAGCGGCAGGCAGTTCGCCACGGCATCGGGGCCGAGGACCTCGAGCGCCGCCGCGACGGCCCGCTCGGCCCCCACCCGCAGACCAGTGGTCGTGAGCAGCTGCGCGATGTCCATCCGCAGCACCAAGTCACCGGCCGCGATCTCACCGCCGCGCAGATCGGTCACGAACACCGTGCCGGAACGATCCACCAGGATCGCGTCGCCGGTGAGCCTGCGGTGCGCGATCCGCCGGGACTGGAGCGCCTTCACCTGCCGCCAGGCGCCGCGCACCAGGTCGTCGGTGATCTCCACGTCCTCCAGCGCATCGAGGGAGCGCCCGCCGATGTGCTCGTACACCAGCATCACGGCGTCGGGACCGAGCTCCGAGGTGGCGATCAGCTTGGGGGCGTTGGCTCCGGCGGCGATCGCCGCGTACGCGAGGAGCGCCTCCTGCTCCAGCGCCTGGCGCAGAGACTGGAGGGATTGGCGCTGGGTGATGCCGCGCAGGGTGAGTCTGCGCCACACCCGGTAGAAGAAGCCCTGTGCCTGCTGTTCCCGGTCGACGACCGTCACATCCAGCGGTGGACCGTCCTCCAGGGAAACCAGATAGCGGCGGCCCCGGTCGCTCGGGTCGCCGGAGTCGGGGGTGTCCTCGGCGCGCATCGCGGTGACCGGGCGGAAGCCGACGTGACGCAGACCGGCCATCAGATGCTGACCGGTCGGCCGGACGTTCGGCGAGCCGACCGTGTACAGCGTGCCGTACGCGACGGTCCAGCCGATCAGCACGGTGAGGACGATCGAGAACGGGGTCGTGTAGCCGCCCACCAGCATGGCGAAGGTGTCGAGCAGCAGCACCACCCACAGCACGACCCGCCAGCGCGGCCGTCTCGCCATCCCGACCGCCGTCATGTAGGCGATCACGGGTGCGAGATAGCCGTGTACGGGATCGGTGAGCGCGGCACCGGGCTGAGGCTGGGTAAGCGCGTCCTGAATGGTGCCGGGGGCGGATTTGGCGACCCAGAGGTCGGTGGCCAGCGTCACCCCGTGCGCGAGGACGGCGGCGAGGACACCGTCCGCGATCCGCAGCCCGTCGCGTTTGATGAGCCGCTCGATGGCGAAGGCGACGGGCACCAGCAGCACCGCGATGCTGGAGACCAGGCCGGCGAGCTTGATCAGAACGTCGGGTGCCTGGTCCGTGCCCTTGGTGATGTCGTGTTCGAGACCGGTGGTCGTGCCGTGGGCGAACGCGGCGATGGAGAACAGGACGGCGATCGCCAGGACACCGACGAGGAGCCGCATCAGGTCGGAGGGGCGGTGCACCCGGGCGGGGAGCAGCGGCTCGTCACCGGAGACCCGGTCGGCCTGTTCGGCCTCGGCGACGGTCGAGAGGGTGGAGCCGACCAGATGGTGCGGAGCGGCGTCCCGCTCCTCGCGCTTCTGCGTCGGCCGCTGCTGCTCCCGCTGCTCTTCCGGGCGCTGCTCGGCGTCAGAGGCGTCGGCTGCCTTCGGTGGCTGCACGCCCTGCTCCTTCATCGCCTCTGATTGGTCTTCGTGGTCTCGTATCACCGGTCACCGCCCGCATGATGGTGGCACGGCCTGGAGACAGAGGGGGGTATCAGGGTGCACTGCACGGTCGCGCGATGCGCAAGATACGCCCCTTTGCTCTCGGGTGCACACTCAGTGAGTGCACGGCTACGCGCCCCTCGGTCGTGCACCGGGCCGGACTGTCGGTGGCATACGGCACCATGGGCCGGATGAGCCAACACCGGACGAGCGGCGACGGGGCGAGGGGCGACCGGGCGCCCGACGCGTCGCCGGAGTACGACGCACTGCCGGAGTACGCGGAGCGCGTGCTCGATGTCGCCGACCTGATCCCGCCCGGCCGCGTCATGACGTACGGCGATGTCGCGGAGTGGCTGGGGGAGGGCGGCCCGCGCCAGGTCGGCCGGGTCATGGCGCTGTACGGCGCCGCGGCGCCGTGGTGGCGGGTGGTGCGGGCCGACGGGGCGCTGCTGCCCGGTCACGAGCTGCGGGCGCTGGACCACTACCGCGAGGAGAGCACCCCGCTGCGCGAGGCCTCGCGCAGCGCTGAGGGCCACCTGCCGCGCCTCGACATGAAGCGCGCACGGTGGGACGGCGTGACCGGTGGGCACGGGGGCACCGACCGGAACGAGGACCAGGACGGGGTCGGGAGAGCTCACACCTGACAGCTTCCGCCATTTGGCCCCATGACGGGCGCAGCCGGGCCCTTCCGATGGACGAAAATGCCGGCGTGACCTGCCGTGCGACGCGGAACGTGACGTTCGACGCAGTGGACCCGCCGCATCCCACGCCCCCGCTGGCGTAGCGTCGACAGTTCGCGGCAGGCACCCCCGCCCCCCACCATCAGCACCCCCCAGGACCGGCGATCCACGTGAGCTCCTCCTCCACCCGGCACAGTCCGCACCGTCAGGCACCGCAGGGGGTCCCCCCACGCCCGCAGGGGCGCAGGGGGAGGACCACGGGCGCGTACCGGCTGGTGCGCACCCGGCCGGGTTCCGTGGACCCTCCTGTTCTGGACGCAGCGCAACAGTCGGTGGTTGATCATCCCGGCGGACCGCTGCTGGTCCTCGCCGGACCGGGCACCGGCAAGACGACCACGCTCGTCGAAGCGGTCGCCGCCCGCGTCGCCAGGGGCGGCGACCCGGCCCGCATCCTGGTCCTCACGTTCAGCCGCAAGGCGGCCGTGGAGCTGCGCGACCGGATGGCCGCCCGGCTCGGTGCCGCCCGCGGCCCGCAGGCCACCACGTTCCACTCCTTCTGCTACGCACTGGTCCGTGCCCATCAGGACGCCGATCTCTTCGCCGACCCGCTGCGGCTGCTCTCCGGACCCGAGCAGGACGTCACCGTCCGCGATCTCCTGGCCGGCCAGCTCGAACTGGAACAGGAGGGCATCGCGCACATCCGCTGGCCCGACGAGCTGCGAGCCTGCCTGACCACGCGTGGCTTCGCCGACGAGGTACGCGCGGTGCTCGCCCGCAGCCGCGAGCTGGGCCTCGGCCCGGATGCCCTCGCCGACTTCGCGCGCCGCACCGGCCGCCCGGACTGGGGCGCGGCCGCCGCGTTCCTCGCCGAGTACCTCGACGTGCTCGACGCGCAGGGGGTGCTGGACTACGCGGAGCTGGTCCACCGGGCGGTGCTCCTCGCCGAGCGCCCCGAGGTGTCGGCGGTGCTGGCCGGGGCGTACGACGCGGTGTTCGTCGACGAGTACCAGGACACGGACCCGGCGCAGGTGCGGCTGCTGCACGCGCTGGCGGGCAACCGCGGGAGAGCGCCGGGGGCCGGCGGCGGCCGGGACCTGATCGCGTTCGGAGACCCGGACCAGTCGATCTACACGTTCCGGGGCGCCGACGTGAACGGCATCCTCGACTTCCCGGAGACGTTCCGGCGGGCGGACGGCGGCCCGGCCCCGGTCGGCGTCCTCACCACGTCGCGGCGCTCCGGCGCACAGCTGCTGGCCGCCACCCGGCTGCTCACCCGGCGGATGCCGCTGACCCGGCTGCCGTCGGCGAAGGTCCGCGCCCACCGGGAGCTCGCCGCGGCACGCGAGGGCGGGCGCGTCGAGACGTACACCTACCCGACCGCCTCCACCGAGCTGGACAACATCGCCGACCTGCTGCGCCGCGCCCACCTGGAGGACGGCGTGCCATGGAACGAGATGGCGGTGCTGGTACGTGCCGGGGGCCGCACGATCCCCGCGGTGCGCCGCGCCCTGACGTCGGCGGGTGTGCCCCTGGAGGTCGACGGCGACGACCTCCCGCTGCGCCACGAACCCGCTGTGGCCCCGCTCCTCACCGCCCTCCGCACGGTCGCCACGGCCGCGCTGCACCGCACGACGGCCGCGGAGCCGACGGCCCCGGACGACGGTGCCGCCCCCGCGTCCGAGGAGCCCGCCGCGCCCTGGCTCGACACCGAGACCGCCCTCACCCTCCTCACCTCTCCCCTCGGCTCCATGGACGCCGCCGATCTGCGCCGGCTCGGCCGGGCGCTGCGCGACGAGGAGCGGGCCGCCGGGAACCGGGTCCCGCCGCCCTCCGGCGCGCTGCTGGCCCGCGCGCTCGTCGAACCCGAACGCCTCGTCGCACACGACCCCGCCTACGCCCGCGGTGCCCAGCGCCTCGGCGCGCTGCTGCGCAAGGCACGCGAACTCCTCGAAGGCGGCGGCACCGCCGAAGAGGCCCTGTGGGAGCTGTGGGCGGGCACCCCCTGGCCGGCGCGGCTCGAACGCGCCGCGCTGCGCGCCGGCGCGGGCGGCCGCAACGCCGACCGCGATCTCGACGCCGTCTGCGCGCTCTTCGACACCGCGGCCCGCGCCGAGGAACGCACCGGCGGCCGCGGCGCGCTCAACTTCCTCGAAGAGATCGACGCCCAGGACATCGCCGCCGACACCCTTTCCAAGCGGGTCGGACGCCCCGACGCCGTACGGCTGATGACCGCGCACCGCTCGAAGGGCCTGGAGTGGCGGCTGGTCGTCGTCGCCGGGGTGCAGGAGGGGCTCTGGCCGGACCTGCGCCGCCGCGGCTCGCTGCTCGAAGCGGACCGGATCAGCCGCGACGGCCTCGCCGAACCGCTCACCCCGGGCGCCCTCCTCGCCGAGGAACGACGCCTCTTCTACGTGGCGGCGACCCGCGCACGGGAGCGGTTGATCGTCACCGCGGTGAAGGCCCCCGCCGCCGACGGCGATCAGCCGTCCCGCTTCCTCACCGAGCTGGGCATCGAACCCCGCGACGTCACCGGACGCCCGCGCCGCCCGCTCGCCGTCGCCGCGCTCGTCGCCGAGCTGCGCGCCACCACCGTCGACCCCGATGCCTCCGACGCCCTGCGCGACGAGGCCGCCCACCGGCTGGCCCGGCTGGCCGCGCTCACGGACGACGAGGGGCAGCCGCTCGTGCCGTCGGCCCATCCGTACCGCTGGTGGGGGCTGTACGAGCCGACCCGTTCGGCCGTCCCGCTCCGGGACCGGGACCACCCCGTGGCGCTCTCCGGCAGCGCACTCGACCAGCTGGCCAACACCTGCGCCCTGCAGTGGTTCCTCGGCCGCGAGGTGAAGGCGGACGCCCCGGCGACGGCCGCGCAGGGCTTCGGCAACGTCGTGCACGTACTCGCCGACGAGGTCGCCTCCGGCCGCACCCCCGCCGACCTGGCGGTCCTGATGGAGCGCCTCGACTCGGTCTGGGACGGGCTGGTCTTCGACGCCCCCTGGAAGTCGCAGCAGGAGAAGGAACACGCGAGGGTCGCCCTCGAACGCTTTCTGCGCTGGCATGTCATGGACCGCACCGGTCGCACCTCCGCCGCGAGCGAGCACGACTTCGACGTGACGCTCGAAGCAGGGGAGTACGAGGTACGGATCCGTGGCTCCATGGACCGCGTCGAACGGGACGCCGACGGCCGTGCGTACGTCGTCGACTTCAAGACCGGCAAGCAGTCCCCGACGAAGGACGAGGTCGCCCGCCATCCCCAGCTCGCCGTGTACCAGCTGGCCGTCCGGGAGGGGGCGGTCGACGAGATCTTCGACGGCCACCGCCCCGCCCCCGGCGGCGCCGAACTGGTCCAGCTGCGGCAGCCGGCACCGAAGAAGGAGGGCGGCGACGCCCTTCCCAAGGTGCAGGCCCAGGAACCGCCCACCACCGAGTGGGTCTCCGACCTGCTGGCCACCGCCGCGGGCCGGGTCCTGGACGAACGCTTCACACCCACGACCGGCCGGCACTGCATCCACTGCACGTTCCGGGCCTCGTGCAGCGCTCAGCCCGAGGGCCGGCACATCCTGGAGTGACCGGGCTGCGGCTCCGGCCGGCCGAGTTGAACCACAGCGGTCGTGGGCGTGCGGCCGGCGACAACCCTGAGGCGGCAGTCCCGCAGGATGCTCCGGTCCCGGCCATCCGCTGCGATCACCCCACTCACCGTGCGATCCGCGCGCGGGCGCGCCACGGGTCGAGGGGCGGCCCCGGAGCGGCCAGTGGCGGAGGCCACAACTGCCTCCGGGGTGCCCGGACGCTCTCAGCCGGCCCGTCTCGTGCTCAACCCGTCCCGCATCCCACTCGGCAGACACCCCAGGTGGCCTTCCTCGCAAGGCTGTTGAGGCGATCAGATGCCGTCGCCGCGGTCAGCGGCCGACCTGGACCACAGGTGGCCTCCCGGCGAGGCACGTCCCGGCCTCCTCGCGGACCCCGCACGTTGTCGGTGCCCCCGGTTAGCCTCTGTGGGGTGTCCTCACGTATCACCGATCCCGAGCAGCTCAAGGAGCTCCTCGGGATCCCCTTCACTCCGGAGCAGACGGCCTGCATCACCGCGCCGCCCGCCCCGCAGGTGATCGTGGCCGGAGCCGGGTCGGGGAAGACCACGGTGATGGCGGCGCGCGTGGTGTGGCTGGTGGGGACCGGGCAGGTCGCCCCGGAGCAGGTACTCGGGCTCACGTTCACGAACAAGGCTGCGGGCGAGCTCGCCGAGCGCGTCCGCAAGGCACTCGTCGCCGCCGGGGTCACCGACCCGGACGCCATCGACCCGGACAACCCGCCGGGCGAGCCCAGCATCTCCACGTACCACGCCTTCGCCGGACGGCTCCTCACCGAGCACGGGCTGCGCATAGGACTCGAACCCACCACCCGCCTCCTCGCCGACGCCACCCGCTACCAGCTCGCCGCCCGCGTGCTGCGCGAGGCCCCGGGCCCGTACCCGGCACTGACCAGGTCGTTCCCCACGCTTGTCAGCGATCTGCTGGCACTCGACGCCGAGCTGGCCGAGCATCTCGTACGCCCCGAGCAGCTCGCGGAGTACGACACCGAACTCCTTCGCGCGCTCGCAACGGCCCGGCTCACCAACGCCGAGCTGCGCAAGATCCCGGAGACCGCCGAGGCCCGCCGCGAACTCCTCTCACTGACCCGGCGCTACCGCGACGCCAAGCGCAGCCGCGACCTCCTCGACTTCGGCGACCAGATCGCCCTCTCCGCCGAGCTGGCCCTCACCCGCCCCGAGGTCGGCGCGATCCTGCGCGACGAGTACCGGGTCGTCCTGCTCGACGAGTACCAGGACACCTCCGTCGCCCAGCGCCTGCTCCTCTCCGCCCTCTTCGGCAGCGGCCCCGACGGCACCGCGTCCGGGCACCCCGTCACCGCCGTCGGCGACCCCTGCCAGGCGATCTACGGCTGGCGCGGTGCCTCCGTCGCGAACCTCGACGACTTCCCGCACCACTTCCCGCACACCGACGGCGCCCCCGCCACCCGCTACTCCCTCAGTGAGAACCGCCGCAGCGGCGGCCGCCTGCTGCACCTCGCCAACGGACTCGCCGAGCCGCTGCGCGCCATGCACGAGGGCGTCGAAGCGCTGCGCCCCGCCCTGGGCGCCGAACGCGACGGCATCGTCCGCTGCGCCCTGCTGCGCACCCACACCGAAGAGATCGACTGGCTCGCCGGCTCGATCGCCCATCTCGTACGGACCGGGAAGGAACCCGGCGAGATCGCCGTGCTGTGCCGTACGGCGGGCGACTTCCCGGAGATCCAGGCCGCGCTCGTCGCCCGCGACATCCCCGTCGAGGTCGTCGGCCTCTCGGGGCTGCTGCACCTGCCCGAGGTCGCCGACCTCGTCGCAGTCTGCGAAGTCCTCCAGGACCCCGGCGCCAACGCCTCCCTGGTCCGGCTGCTCACCGGGCCCCGCTGGCGGATCGGCCCCCGCGACCTGGCCCTCCTCGGACGCCGCGCCCGCCTCCTCGTCCACCGCGCGGCTCATGCGGACGACGACGACTTCGATCCCGACCGCCGGCTCGCCGAGGCGGTCGAAGGCATCGACCCGGCCGAGGTGATCTCGCTCGCCGACGCCCTCGACACCTTCCTCGAATCGAGCGGTACGGAGGACGACGGGCTGCCGTTCTCCGCCGAGGCACGCGTCCGCTTCGCCCGCCTCGCCACCGAACTGCGCGAGCTGCGCCGCTCGCTGGCCGACCCGCTCATGGACGTCCTGCACCGGGTCCTCGCCACCACCGGTCTCGAAGTCGAGCTCTCCGCGTCGCCGCACGCGCTGGCCGCCCGCCGCCGCGAGACCCTCGCCAACTTCCTGGACGTCGCGGCCCGCTTCGCCGCAGTCGACGGCGAGGCTACGCTGCTGGCCTTCCTCGGCTTCCTGCGCACGGCCGTCCAGTACGAGAAGGGCCTGGACAACGCACTGCCCGGCGGCGAGAACACCGTCAAGATTCTCACCGCCCACAAGTCCAAGGGCCTGGAGTGGGACGTTGTCGCCGTGCCCGGCCTGGTCACCGGACAGTTCCCCAGCGGACAGTCCCGTGACGCCTGGACCTCCCAGCCCAAGGTCCTTCCGCACGCCCTGCGCGGCGACGCACCCACCCTGCCCGTCATCCACTCCTGGGACGCCAAGGGGCTGGGGGGCTTCAAGGAGGAGATGAAGGAGCACCAGCACACCGAGGAACTCCGGCTCGGCTACGTCACCTTCACCCGGCCGCGCAGCCTGCTGCTCGGCTCCGGCCACTGGTGGGGGCCGTCCCAGAAGAAGCCGCGCGGCCCGTCGGACTTCCTGCGGGCGCTCTACGAGCACTGCGCGGCCGGACACGGCGAGATCGAGGCATGGGCGGACGAGCCTGCCGAGGACGAGGAGAACCCGGCCCTTGCGGAGGCGGCCGCCGACCACCCCTGGCCGCTCCCGCTGGACGACACGGCGCTGGCCCGCCGCCGGGCGGCCGCGGAGACGGTGCTGGCCCACCTGCAGACACTGGCGGGGGAGTCGGCGGCGGGTGCGGCGCCGGGGGCGTACCCCGTGGCACCGGACGACCAGCGGTATGCCGATGACGAGCCGTACCCGGACGACGAGGCGTACCCGGACGAGGCCGCGGCCTGGGACTCCCTGTCGAGCGAACCTCCCGCGGACCCCGCCCCCCACGTCCCCGCCGCCCGCACCCCCTCACGGCTCACCCCGGAGGAGACCCGCACCCTCGCCTCCTGGGACCGGGACCTCGATGCGCTCGCCGGTGAGCTGCGCCGCGCCCGCACCACCGTGCGCGAGGTCCTGGTGCCCGCCTCGCTCTCCGCCACGCAGCTGCTGAGGCTCGCCGACGACCCCGACGGCTTCGCCCAGGAGCTGGCCCGGCCCATGCCGCGGCCGCCCGCGCCCGCGGCCCGCCGGGGCACCAGGTTCCACGCCTGGGTGGAGGCCCGCTTCGAGGAGCTGCCGCTGCCCATGCTCGGCCCCGACGAGCTGCCCGGCGGCGACGGGAGCGACATCGACATTGCGGACGAGGCCGACCTCGCCGCACTCAAGGAGGCCTTCGAGCGCACCCCGTACGCCCACCGCACCCCGTATCGCGTCGAGACACCGTTCCAGATCACGCTCGCGGGCCGCGTGGTCCGGGGCCGGATCGACGCCGTGTACCGCACGGAAGATGCGGACGGGGTCACCTACGAGATCGTCGACTGGAAGACGACCCGTCACACCCCCCACGGCCACGAAGACACCTCGCCCGTCCGCACGGCCGACCCGCTGCAGCTGGCCGTCTACCGCCTGGCCTGGGCCGAACTGCACGACGTGCCGCTCGACTCCGTCACCACCACGTTCCTTTTCGTCCGCACCGGAGAGGCCGTCCACCCCACCGATCTCCCCGGCCGGGCCGAGCTCGAACAAATCCTGCGGGACGAGCCACCTCCCGCAGGCCGATAGGCTCAAGACCATGAGCGACACCCCGGACAGCGCCGTCCGTACGTATATCGAACAGCACCGCACAGCCTTCCTCGACGACCTTGCCGAGTGGCTGCGCATCCCCTCCGTATCCGCCCAGCCGCAGCACGAGGAAGACGTACGGCGCAGCGCCGAGTGGCTGTCCGCCAAGCTCAAGGAGACCGGCTTCCCGGTCACGGAGGTCTGGGAGACGCCGGGCGCCCCCGCCGTCTTCGCCGAGTGGCCCTCCGAGGACCCGGACGCCCCGACCGTCCTCGTCTACGGCCACCACGACGTGCAGCCCGCCGCCCGGGAGGACGGCTGGGACACCGAGCCGTTCAAACCGGTGATCCGGGACGGCCGGATGTACGGCCGCGGCGCCGCCGACGACAAGGGCCAGGTGTTCTTCCACACCCTCGGCGTCCGGGCCCACCTCGCCGCCACCGGCCGCACCACTCCCGCCGTCCACCTCAAGCTCCTCGTCGAGGGCGAGGAGGAGTCCGGCTCCCCGCACTTCCGCGCCCTGGTCGAGCAGCAGGCCGCGCGCCTCGCCGCCGACGCCGTGATCGTCTCCGACACCGGCATGTGGGACGAGACGACCCCGACGGTATGCACCGGCATGCGCGGTCTCGCCGAGTGCGAGATCGAGCTCCACGGCCCCGAGCAGGACATCCACTCCGGATCGTTCGGCGGCGCCGTCCCCAACCCGGCGACCGCTGTGGCCCGCCTCGTCGCCGCGCTGCACGACGCGGACGGCCGGGTCGCGATCCCCGGTTTCTACGACGGCGTGACGGAACTCACCGATGCCGAGCGCGCCCTCTTCGCCGAGCTCCCCTTCGACGAGGCCGGCTGGCTGCGTACCGCCAAGTCGCAGGCCGCGACGGGCGAGGCCGGCTACTCCACGCTGGAGCGCATCTGGGCGCGCCCCACGGCCGAGGTCAACGGCATCGGTGGCGGCTACCAGGGCGCCGGGAGCAAGACCATCATTCCGTCCTCCGCCCTTGTGAAGATCAGCTTCCGGCTGGTCGCGGGCCAGGACCCCGACCACGTCCAACAGGCCGTCCGGGCCTGGGCGCAGGCTCAGTTCCCGGCCGGCATCCGCCACCGGATCACCTTCGCCCCCGCCACCCGCCCGTGCCTGACTCCGCTGGACCACCCCGCCCTGCAGGCGGTGGCCCGCGCCATGGGACGGGCCTTCGGCCAGAAGATTCTCTTCACCCGCGAAGGAGGCTCGGGGCCCGCCGCCGACCTGCAGGACGTGCTCGGCGCCCCCGTTCTTTTCCTGGGCATCTCCGTACCGTCCGACGGCTGGCACGCCCCCAACGAGAAGGTGGAGCTGGACCTCCTGCTCAAGGGCGTGCAGACAACTGCCCACCTCTGGGGCGAACTGTCCGCCGCACTCCGCTGAATCCTCTGAACACCCGATCCGTCCCGGGGAGTAGGAAGCACCTGTGAGCACCTTCGACAACGCCACCACGGACCGGCCCATCGGTCTCACCGCGCCCAGCGGCATCGACCGCGCCGCGCACCACCGCCTCGACGAGGCCTGGCTCTCCGCCGCCTGGAGCCACCCGACCACCCGGGTCTTCGTGGTCTCCGGCGGGCAGGTGCTGATCGACGACACCGCAGACGGCGGCACGGAGATCGTCATGACCCCGGCCTTCGAGGCCCCGGTCACCGAGACCCACCGCTACTTCCTCGGCACCGACGTGGACGGCGTCAGCTACTTCGCGCTCCAGAAGGACTCACTGCCCGGCCGCATGGATCAGCCGGCCCGCCCGGCCGGGCTGCGTGAGGCCGGACTGCTTCTCGGCCCGCGCGACGCGGGGCTGATGGCGCACGCGGTGGCGCTGGAGAACTGGCAGCGGCTGCACCGCTTCTGCTCCCGCTGCGGTGAACGCACCGTCATCGCGGCGGCCGGCCACATCCGCCGCTGCCAGGCCTGCGGCGCCGAGCACTACCCGCGCACCGACCCGGCGGTGATCATGCTGGTGACGGACGACCAGGACCGCGCCCTGCTGGGCCGTCAGGTGCACTGGCCGGAGGGCAGGTTCTCGACGCTCGCGGGCTTCGTCGAGCCCGGGGAGTCGATCGAGCAGTCCGTCGCCCGCGAGGTGTTCGAGGAGGCGGGTGTCACGGTCGGCGAGGTCGAGTACATCGCCAGCCAGCCCTGGCCCTTCCCGTCCAGCCTGATGCTGGGCTTCATGGCGCGGGCCACGTCGTCGGAGATCAACGTCGACGGCGAGGAGATCGAGGAGGCGCGCTGGTTCTCCCGCGAGGACCTGACGGCGGCCTTCGAATCGGGCGAGATCCTGCCCCCGTTCGGCATCTCGATCGCGGCTCGTCTGATCGAGCTCTGGTACGGCAAACCGCTCCCGAAGCCGGGCAGCGTGGGCTGACGCACAGTGCGGGGCGGGCGACGGGGCACGCGCGGCCGGGTCGTCCGCCCGTCACTGCCGCCTGATTCCTCCCCCAGGGCGCTCTGTCCGTTAATCTGGCCCTGGGCCGTGACTGGCGCTGAGGTGGAGCACCACCGGGGAGCGGTCCGACGGAAACTCTCGACAACCGTCGATGCCGTGCGCCTGGGCGATTCATCGTGATCCTCGTGATCCTTAGTGACGCTCAGGAGTGAAGCGTGGCCCAGACACAGACAGCCCGTCCGATGGACGGCACCGCCCTTGCCCGCCGCATCATCGAGACCAGCGCCGCGACGGCGGCGGAACTCCGGCTGCGCACCGGGAAGGCGCCCTGCCTGGCGACCGTGCTGGTCGGCGACGACCCGGCGTCCGTGACCTACGTCCGGATGAAGCGCCGCCGCTGCGAAAGCGCGGGCATCGCGTCACGGCACGTGGCCCTTCCCGCCACCTCCACCACACAGGACGTGGTCGACGCGGTCACCGCACTGTCGAACGACCCCGATGTGCACGGCATCCTGTTGCAGCATCCCGTGGGTCCCCACATCGACGAGCGCGCCGCCTTTGAAGCGATCGACCCGGCCAAGGACGTCGACGGGGTCACCATGCACTCGTTCGCGGCGATGAGTTTCGGCCTTCCCGGCTTCGTCTCCTGCACACCCGGCGGCATCATGCGCCTGCTCGACGCGTACGAGGTCGACCTCGCGGGAAAGCACGCGGTCGTCGTGGGCCGCAGCGCCATCCTGGGCAAGCCCGCCGGAATGCTGCTGCTCGGCCGGGACGCCACCGTGACGTACTGTCACTCACGGACGGCCGACCTCCCGTCGATCGTCCAGCAGGCGGACGTGCTGCTGGCCGCGGTCGGCAAGCCGCGCTTCATCGCCGGTGCGGACATCAAGCCGGGTGCGGTGGTGCTCGACGCCGGATACAACGACGGCAACGTCGGCGATGTCGACTTCGAGACCGCCGCCGAGCGGGCACGGCTGATCACTCCGGTCCCGGGCGGCGTCGGACCGATGACCATCGCGGTCCTTCTCGAACAGACAGTGGCCGCGGCCGCCCTGCAGCTCGGGGCCGCGGCGTGAGCTGACGCCCGGTTGCCCGGCAGAAAAACGGCTGCCGGCTCGCGGGCACGGACACGCCCGCCGCCTTCCGGCGGACCGGAAGGCGGCGGGTGTGTCTGCAAGGCGCGTTGGTGCGGGCGTTCCGCTGCCGCGAGGCGCGGGAATCGCTCGCCCAGTGTGCCCGAAGCAGACGTTCTGGGCCGATGATCTCTACCCGTGGCCCGCATCGACCCTGCTGGGAGATCGCGGGCACCTGACCCGCATGGAGTCGACCACGACGATCGACGACAGCCGAGCGGCCAGACCTGCCGTCAGACCGCGAGGGCCTGCTTCACCTGGGCCAGGCTCGGGTTCGTCATGACGATGTTCTCGCCACCATTGGGGGGAACCACCAGCACGGTCGGGACGGTCTGGTTGCCCCCGTTGGCCTTCTCGACGAAGGCCGCGGACGCCGGGTCCTGCTCGATGTTGATCTCGTTGTACGTGATGCCCTCGCGGTCCATCTGGCCCTTGAGCCGACGGCAGTAGCCGCACCACGTGGTGCTGTACATCGTCACAGTGCCCGGCATGTTTTCGCGCTCCTCTGTCTTGTTCGTCTCACTCACGACTGCGGAAAAGCCGCCCATGCGGTTCCCCGCAGGGAGTGGAACGTACGTGACCTGGTCACCATTCCCGCCGCCGACTCCGCATTAGTACGACGGATGCTGCCCCCCTGTGGACAACTTCCGCGTCCGCCTCTCCCGACCTGGCAGCATGGCGGGGTGACAGCAGCAACGCATTCCTCTCTTTTCCCGCAGGTCCCCGAGTCGGCGGACGCCGTGCTCGACGGGCTGGACCCCGAGCAGCGCGAGGTCGCCCTGGCCCTGCACGGCCCGGTGTGCGTGCTGGCCGGAGCCGGTACGGGCAAGACGCGAGCGATCACGCACCGCATCGCGTACGGGGTGCGCGCCGGAATACTCCAGCCGACCAGTGTGCTGGCCGTCACGTTCACCAACCGGGCCGCGGGCGAGATGCGGGGCCGGCTCCGCCAGCTCGGCGCCGCCGGGGTGCAGGCGCGGACCTTCCACTCCGCCGCCCTGCGCCAGCTCCAGTACTTCTGGCCGAAAGCAGTCGGTGGTGAGCTGCCGAGGCTGGTGGAGCGCAAGGTCCAGCTGGTCGCCGAGGCCGCCGCCCGCTGCCGCATCCGGCTCGACCGCAACGAGCTGCGGGACGTCACCAGCGAGATCGAGTGGGCGAAGGTCACGCAGACCGTGCCCGCCGACTATCCGGCCGTGGTCGCCAAGTCCCAGCGCGACGCCCCGCGCGACACCGCCGAGATCTCCCAGATCTACGCGATGTACGAGCAGCTGAAGCGCGACCGCTCGGTGATCGACTTCGAGGACGTGCTGCTCCTCACCGTCGCCATCCTCCAGGACCGTCATGACATCGCCGACCATGTCCGCCGCCAGTACCAGCACTTCGTGGTCGACGAGTACCAGGACGTCAGCCCGCTCCAGCAGCGCTTGCTCGACCTCTGGCTGGGCGACCGGGACAACCTGTGCGTCGTCGGGGACGCCAGCCAGACGATCTACTCCTTCACCGGGGCCACCCCCGAGCACCTGCTGAACTTCCGCACCCGCCACCCGAACGCGACCGTGGTCAAGCTGGTCAGGGACTACCGTTCCACGCCCCAGGTGGTCCACCTGGCCAACGGCCTGCTCGGCCAGGCCCGTGGCCGCGCCGCCGAGCACCGGCTCGAACTCGTCTCGCAGCGGGAGAAGGGCCCCGAGCCGGCCTACACGGAGTACGGGGACGAGCCCGCGGAGGCGGAGGGCACCGCCCGCCGGATCCGCGATCTGATCGCCTCCGGCGTCCCGGCCGGGGAGATCGCCGTGCTCTACCGGGTCAACTCCCAGTCCGAGGTCTACGAGCAGGCCCTCTCCGACGCGGGCGTGCCCTACCAGTTGCGCGGCGCCGAGCGCTTCTTCGAGCGCGCGGAGGTGCGGGAAGCGGGCGTCGCCCTGCGCGGTGCGGCGCGCGCCGGGGGGAACGACTCCTTGCTCGACGACGCGGACGGGCTGCCCTCCCAGGTGCGGGCCGTGCTCTCCACCAAGGGGTGGACCATGGAGCCGCCCGCGGGCTCCGGCGCGATGCGCGACCGCTGGGAGTCCCTCGCCGCGCTGGTCCGGCTGGCCGAGGACCTCGAACAGGCCAAGCCGGGGGCGACGCTTTCCGATCTGGTGGCGGAGCTGGACGAGCGGGCTGCAGCCCAGCACGCCCCGGCGGTCCAGGGAGTCACGCTGGCCTCGCTGCACTCGGCGAAGGGCCTGGAGTGGGACGCCGTGTTCCTGGTCGGGCTGACCGAGGGCATGATGCCGATCACGTACGCCAGGACGGATGAGCAGATCGAGGAGGAGCGCCGCCTGCTGTACGTCGGTGTCACCCGGGCGCGTTTCCATCTCTCGCTGTCATGGTCGCTGTCCCGGTCGCCGGGCAGCCGCGGCGGGCGGCACCCGAGCCGCTTCCTGAACGGAGTGCGTACCGGCTCGGCGGCGCTCAGCGGGCGTGGCACGGTTGGCGGCGGAGGCATCGAGCGCCCCGCGGTGATCAAGCGCAGGCGTCGTGGCCTCGCGCTGTGCCGGGTCTGCGGCAAGACACTCACGGACGCCGGCGAGATGAAGCTGATGCGCTGTGAGGACTGCCCCTCCGACATGGATGAGGCGCTGTACGAGCGGCTGCGCGACTGGCGGGCGGACCGGGCGAAGGAGATCGGCCAGCCCGCCTACTGTGTGTTCACCGACAAGACGTTGATGGCGATCGCGGAGGCGGTGCCGGGCAGCGAGGGCGAACTGGCGGGAATCTCCGGGGTCGGTGTCCGGAAGATGGACCGGTTCGGAGCCGCCGTGCTGGCCATTTGTGCAGGTGAGGACGCGGTCGAGGGGCTTGAGGGAGACGACGGGGAGGCGTGAGAAAAACTCGTCGAAAAAATAGTTTGCGCCCGCCCCAGTCATCACCATAGGTTCTTAACCACGGGAACAGCGGCTTCTGTGAAGCCCTGATCCTGTGCTGTACTTATCCGAATACGCAGGACCGGCCCGCCGGTCCACCGAGACGCCGAGAGGAGGCGATTGTCGTGATCAGCATCATCGAGACCAACAAAGTGACCGATCTGTCGGTCGTCTCCGCCTGCTCGCTCGGCCTCGCCTGCTCTTCGGAATTCTCGCTTCGTGGCACCGGTCTGTCCGGCGTTTCCGCCGTCAGCCCGCTGTCCCTGGCGAGCCTCCCCGTGCGGGAGCGCAATGAGCGACCGGCCCAGGCACCGACGGCAGCAGTAGCGAAGGGACAGGCCAAGGCGGCCTATGCCTTTGCGGCAGTCGGTGCCGGAGCCGAGCAGCAGACGACGCACCACCACATGATGTGGGCCTTCCGTGGGCCTGAACCCTGGAGTGATCCAGCCTGATACACCATCAGGCAGGCGCCTTCAGGGCCGCGGAACCCCACTCGGGATCCGCGGCCCTTTTGTTTTGTCCCAACGGACGACACAGCGAGAAGGCGCCTCGGGACAAGCAGTACCCGGTACCAGCAGCCACCCGGCCGACCGGCCGGAACAACCAGACGAGGACACCACCACCGTGCAACTCGAAGCGCACGCCCCGTCCGTACCGCCTTCCGAAACGATCCCCCCGCCCGGCCTCACGGAGGACTCCACCTTGATCCCCCTCACTGCGCTCACCGCGCTCGACGACGCTATCGAGAACCTCGGCGTGCCCGTCCCCTGCCGTTCCTACGACCCGGAGGTCTTCTTCGCCGAGTCGCCGGCCGATGTCGAGTACGCCAAGTCGCTCTGCCGAACCTGCCCGCTTGTCGAGGCCTGCCTCGCCGGCGCCAAGGAGCGCCGCGAGCCGTGGGGTGTCTGGGGTGGCGAGCTCTTCATCCAGGGCGTCGTCGTCGCTCGCAAGCGGCCGCGTGGCCGTCCGCGCAAGAACCCGGTCGCGGCGTGACCGCCGGCCTGGGAGCCACGGCTCCCAAACCCATGAAGCGCATCGGAACCATCGACCGTCCCCGGACCCACGACCCTCGAAATCAGGCACCAATGACCGTCCCCACGAATGAGCCCATCGGCTCCGCGACACCGAACGTCACGATCATCGGCGCGAACGACTCGCGTCAGAACAGGAACCGCGAGATGCAACTCATCCCAGAAGCCCTGGCACGTGCACATATGCACGACCGCCTGAGGGAAGCCGACGCGGAGCGCCGGGCCGTGCGCCTGGTCACCGCTCGGCGGATGCAGCGCCGGGCGGAGCGCGTTTCTATGCGCGCCCGCCGTGCGCTGGCCATGGCGCTCATGCACTAGTGCCCCTTCCGGCAAGCTTTGCCCCGTCGCAGGGCAGACATTGCCGGTCACGGCACTAGCCAGGCCGGAAACCGCAGCACCCGCTGCCGGGCGCCGCTCCGCCCGGCAGCAGCCAGTAACCCCCTTGTCAGTACCCCTTCCGCGGGGGGGGGGCCGCCCGGACCGCCCCCCCCCCCCCCCCCCCAACACCCCCACCGCGAGGCCGGGGGGCCCGCC
>NZ_JBEZKL010000100.1:0-28437 GCF_040704695.1 Streptomyces sp. NPDC048411 | reverse complement strand
GGCCGCCGCCGCGCTCCGGCACAGCTGCGCACGCCCGCGGGTCCGTGTGAGATGGGCGCGGTGTGTGAAGGGTGGCGGCGCGCGAACGGAGCCGATGCGCCGGCACCCCGGCGGGAACCAGGTGTCGGTCGCGGCGAGCGTCGAACTCCTGGTGAACTCCCTTGCCTGGCAGGCCGCCGCACCGGTGGTCGGGTCCGCCCTGCTGGACCACTGGGAGGACAACGGCTGGCGCATTCTCCAGTACTCGGGTGTGTACGGGGACCGGGAGAACGCACGCCCGGTCACGGTGGTGTTCGCACTCGACGCCACGGCCGGCCGCGACACCGGCGACGACCCGGTCGTCCGTGTCAGTTACGTCGACGCGGACAGCGGGGAGGCGGTGGCCGTGGACGAACTGGGCGCGGTGCCGTCGCGGAAGATCCCGCCGATGGCGGGCTGACGCGGCGGACGAATCACCAGCCCGCGCAGGCCTCCGGAACACAGTGCACAGCAGCGCCGGACCGATAGCCGGGTCCGGCGCTGCCCGGTTCAGGTCCGCCTCCTGGTTGCCGTCGTCGAGAGGCCGGCCCCCTCACCAACCGTCGGAGATTTTGACGCGGGCGTTGAGGCCGCCCTTGCCGTTGCCCTTGTAGAAGTAGAGCTTTCCGGTGGCGCCCTGCCGGGGCTCGATGGCTTCCAGGTCACCCGTACCGTCACCGGTGAAGTCAGCGCCCGCGTAGTCCGAGATCCCGTTCCATCCACCGGAACCGATCTCCGTACGGGAGGGACCCGAGTCGATCGTGCCGTTGCCGTGACCCTTGTAGAGATAAAGCTTCCCGGTGGATTTCTCGGTGGCGACGATGTCGTCCCTGCGGTCCCTGTTCATGTCACCAGGACTGACGATCTTGTCCATGCCGTTCCAGCCACCGGAACCGATCTCCGTACGGGAGGAACCGGCGTCGATCGTGCCGTCGCCGTGGCCCCGGTAGAGGTAGAGCTTCCCGGTCGACGTCCCGACACCGCCGAGGTCATCCCTGCCATCACCCGTGAAGTCGCCGACGAAGGTGTTACTGATCCCGTTCCAGCCGCCGGAACCGATCTCCTTACGACGTCCCGGACCGCTACCGGTACCGGGGTAGAGGTACAGCTTTCCACTCGCGATCTCGGTGCCGACGAGATCGTCCTTGCCGTCCGAGTTGAAGTCACCGACGGCCAGATTCGCCATGCCGTTCCAGCCACCCCTACCGATCAGCACCCGCGAGGTCAGGGTTCCCGTGCCCGTACCGGGGTAGAGCCACAGATTGCCCGTCGACACCTCAACGGCCACCAGGTCCTTCTTGCCGTCCCCATTGAAGTCACCGGCCGTCAGATTTGTCATACCCGGGTCGCCCGTGGTCACAGCCGCGCCGACGTCGACGTAGTTCCGGTCGATGTTGATCGTCGTCCCGCTGTACGACTCGGTGACATTGCCCGCGTGCTGGTGAACACGCTGGTGCTCGGACCAGTAACCGGCGGGGATGTTCACGTCGGCGGTGTCGGCTTTACCGTTCCAGTTGGCGGACCAGACCACGTCCGGACGCACCAGCGTCGTGGACGAGTAGACGGAGGAGAGGTCCTTGATGCCACTGGAGGAGGAGCTGTACACGCCTGATCGGTAGCGCAGTTCGTGCAGACGGTCGGACCAGCCGGAGAGAAAGTTGAGGACGTTGGTGCGGTACCCCGAGGAGTACGCCTCCATGTCGGTGTAGAGCACCGTGCCGGGAACGAATCCGAGCCCTTGTGCCAGATCGACCGCCGCGTCGGCGGCCGACCGTCCCTGGCTGGTCGCACTTAAGGAGGAAATACTCCCCGCTTGGAGGCCCGCGTAGACAGGGAGCAGATGCCAGCCACGGCCGCTCTGCTCGGCCACCCATGAAGCGGTGAGGTTCGGCTGGGAGCAGGCCCGGCTCGGTCCGCCCATGTAGATGCCCACCCCTTTGTAGGGCGAGGACGCCCAGTCCGCCATGGCGCCCGAGGAGGGTGCCGAGCAGGCATCGAAGGCTTTGCCGGTGTAGCCGGTGCCCGGGATCGGGGAAGCGAAAGGCCGCGCCCGGGGGGCCGGAACCGTCCGCGGCTCGGCCGTGCTGCTGATGGTGGCGGAGCCCAGGACCCTCTCGATCGCTGCCGTCGACGAGCCGTAGCTGACGGTTGCGTAGACACCGGCGCCCTCGAAGGCCAGCCGTACTTCGCGGGAGTCGCCGGCCGGAAGAACGCGGGGAGCGGGGGAGCCCGCCGGGACGTTCACGGTGGGCACATCCTCTCGGGGTGCAGCTCCGGTGAACGGCTCCAGCACGATCGCATCGGTCTTCGCCGCGATCACGTGGCTGGGGCAGAACTGCTCGGCTCCCGGATGCCCCAGGTACACGGCGTGCTGATCGAGCCTCACGCAGGCGTTCGGGTGCGTCTCCAGATCCACCAGCCTCCACCCGGCCGGAACGTCGATGGAGAGTCCCCGGTACTCGACGTGGGTGGGCGATTCCGCCGCCGAGGCGGCAGCGGAGTGCTGAATCATGACGGTCAGTCCGATGGCGGCCATGAAGGCACAGGCTGAACGGCGCAGATGACGGTTCGTCATTACTCTCTTCCAGAAGTCGGGCCGATGTGGCACGGTCGGGGCAGGGAGCGCACAGAGGCAGGGCGGGGTCGCAGTGAACTCGGACCCGCCTGGTGGGGTGCCACCAGCCGCCGGTGCCGACTTCGATGCGGGCGTTGAGGCCGCCCGTGCCGTTGACCTTGTAGAGGTAGGGCTTTCCGGTGGCGCCCGGCGGGGATTCGAGGGCTGCCAAGTCACCCGCACCTCTACCGGTGACGTCACCGCCGTCGTGGTCCGAGATCCCGTTCCAGCCACCGGAACCGATCTCCGTACGGGAGGAACCGCCATCGACGGCGCCGTCGCCATGACTCTTGTACAGGTAGAGCGTCCCGATCGACGTCTCGACACCGCCGAGATCATCCCCACCGTCACCCGTGAAGTCGCCGACAAAGGTGTTGCTGATGCCGTTTCAGCCCGCCGGAACCGACCTCCGTACGACTGCCCTCTCTCGGCGGCCCTGCTGCACGGCCCGACCCGATTCCGTAGCGGAGCACCGGAACGGCTCGTAGGCTGACCTGCCGCCTTCAGGTCCCGATGCTCCTGTCGGCCGCATCTGTCCCTCAACCTCACGCAAGGATGACCGAGATGATCCACGGACCAGACCTGCCCGCAGGTGCGCGCCGGGTCCCCTACGAGGACCCGGGCCTGCCTGATCACCGGAGTCCCCTACGGTTCCTGTGGTGGCTGACGACAAGTCAACGCAAACGAGTCCTCCTCGGCTCCGCGTGGGGCAGCACATGGATGTGCGCACTCGTGCTTCCGCCGTACCTGATGTCGAAGACGATCGATGACGGGCTCAGAGCCCGGGACACGCGGGCGTTGCTCCTCTGGATCGGGGCGCTGGTCGTCGCGGGGGCCGGGATCGCAATCCTCGGCATCCTGCGACACCGCACCATGACGCGAATTCGTGTGGATGCGGCCTACCGCACGGTGCAGGTCGTCACACGCCACGTCACCCGCTTGGGATCGACGCTGCCCCGGCAGGTGTCCGCAGGTGAGCTCGCACACCTCCAAGCCGGTGACATCAGCAGGATCGCCCAGACACTGACCATCACGGGTCCCGGCGTGGGTGCGGCCGTCGCGTACGTCGCAACCGCCGTCCTGCTGTTCCGGATCTCCGCCGTTCTCGCTCTGGTGATCCTTCTCGGTGTCCCGGCCCTGGCGTTGACGGTCGGCCCCTTGCTGGGGAAGCTGCACAGCGCTGAAAGCCGCTACCGGGAGGATCAGGGCGCCCTGACCGCTCTCGCCGGCGACATGGTGGCCGGCCTGAGCATCCTCAACGGAATAGGCGGCAAGCCCATGTTCGCCGGACGGTACCGGGAACGCTCCCAGGCCCTCGTTCCTCTCGGATACCGCGTTGCCACCATAACCAGCTGGGTCCAGGCACTCACCGCGTGCCTTCCCATAGTCTTTCTCGCCATCGTGACGTGGATCAGTGCGCGGATGGCGGCCAACGGGGCCATCACCGTGGGCGAACTGGTGGCGGTCTACGGATACGTTGCCGCCCTGCTGGTACCCGTCTCGTCATTTATCGAAGGGGCAGACGATCTGCCGCGCGGGCTCGTCTCCGCAGGAAGGGTGGTCGACATCCTCGCGCTCGAGTCGGCTCCCGAGGAGCACCGGACCCGACTCGACCCACCGGACTCCCCCAGCCGGCTGCACGACCCCGAGTCGGGCCTGGTGGTCGCCCCGGGGAAGGTGACAGCCCTGGTCGGCGCCAGCCCCGACGAGCCACGCACCGTGGTGGACCGGTTGGCCGGCTACACCGACTCCGACGTCTCCTGGGGCGAGACCAAGCTGTCCGACTGGGACCGCACCGCTCTCAGACGGCACATCCTGCTCGCCGACAACGATGCCTATGTGTTCGCCGGTCCACTGCGTTCTGTCGTCTCCGGCAACACCGACCGCTCCGACGAGGACATCTGGCGGGCGCTGCGCGCCGCCGCCGCAGAGGACATCGTCGAAACGCTGGCCGACGGGCTCGACACCCGCCTGGAGAACCAGGCCCGCAACGTCTCGGGCGGACAACGCCAACGGCTGCGGCTGTCCCGGGCCCTGCTCGCGGATCCAGCGGTGCTCCTGCTGGTGGAGCCGACATCCGCACTGGACGCGCACACTGAGGCAACCGTCGCCACCCGCGTGGCACAGTACCGCCACGGGCTGACGACCCTCGTCGTCAGTTCATCGCCACTCGTGCTCGGCCAAGCCGACGAGGTCGCCTACCTCGTGGACGGGAAGGTGCACGCGACCGGCACGCACGGCGAACTCCTCGCCGGTCAACCCGGATACGCGGCACTGGTGTTCCGCGGTAGCACCGAAATCCGTGACGAGGCCGCCACGGCGCATCACGTGGAAGGACAGCCCCGATGAGCCAGTCCGACGAGACGCCGCGCCTGCCGGTCGCCGACGCAAGGACGGTGCGCCGGGCCGCCTGGCAGCTGTTGAACGACGACCGGGGGGCCATCCGCGGAATCCTGCTGCTGACCTGTCTTGCCGCACTCGCCGGCGCGGCCGGACCCTGGCTGCTGGGCCGCATCGTCACCGGAGTCGAGGCCGGCGATCTGTCCGTCTCCCGAGTCGACGGACTGGCCGCCGCCGTTCTGAGCTTCGCGGCAGCCCAATTGGTGCTGATGCGCTTTGCACGAGGTCTCTCCCACCGCTTCGGGGGGGGGCCGCGCCCCCCCCGGCAGCGCCCACCCCGGGTTGCGCCGTGCTGCGCGACCACACTCTCGAACGGTTGTTTCATGTTCATCCCATTGAAGACGTACGTGCGTGGCAAACGTGAGATTCCCGGTCAGAACAACCGTCCGGCGTCACCCGCGAGCGGCTCCTCAAGCTCCAGCAGCGCCTGCTTGCGCTTCAGTCCGCCGGCGTACCCGGTCAGGGCCCCGTTGGAACCGACGACGCGATGACACGGGACGAAGATGCACAGCGGGTTCGCACCCACGGCCTGTCCGACCTTCTGCGCGAGACCGCGGCCACCGACCTGCTCGGCGATACGGCCGTAGGTGGCCGTGTCACCGCACTGAATGCTCTTCACGATGTCCCAGACAGCGCGCTGGAACGAGTCGCCCTCGGCCTCGAGCGGAAGATCGAACTGCCTACGCCGCCCCGCTAGGTAATCGCACAGCTGGCAGGCCGCTTCGCTCAGCAACGAGTCCGTCGAGTCGCTGATCGCGGGCCCGAACGTCTCCTGCGGGGGCCGACGGACGTGGTGCCTGAAGTACAGGCCGGCGATCGCCTCGCCCTTGGCGACGATCGTGATCGGCCCAAGGTACGTCTCGATCACGACATGTCGAGTACTCATCTGCGTCTCCCCTCTCCTGACCGGTAGACGCGTGCCACCCGCAGAACGTGAGATCTCGCTTTGGAGCGGCCGCAGACCGCCGTGCCGGAGCATGTGGCGCAGGCGTTCCAGGCAGGTTCACGTGCGTGTGTGCACGGGACCACGCCCGCGGTCGCCGCTGCGTACGCGTGTCAGGGGCGGGGCAGCAGAGGAGGTGGCGAGTGCCACGGCGCGCAGCACGGCTGCCACTCGGCTGACGGACTGTTCCGGTGGACGGGGAAGCCGGGCCAGCAGCAGGCGCCGTTCTTCCTGGGGGCCGCCGCGGACGGGCATGATCCGCAGTCCGGGACTTTTACGGCTCGCCGTTCGAAGCGGTCGCGGCTCCGGTCAGGAGCAGAGTGACCAGCCGCGTAAGCCGAGGGGTAAACGCGGAAGCCACGTGGGCGACGAGCGAGTCCTCCGCGTAGAGGCGGGCCAGGGTGTCCGGCGGGTTCGAGGTCTGCCACTGCTGTGCCGCCATCGCGGTCGCCCCGGCGATCACGTCGACTGCCTGCCCGCGGGTCAGCCACGGCAGGGCACGAGTGAGGGCGCCTGTGATGCGGTCGATGGCGTCGAGGGTGGTGATCTTGAAGTCGCGGACCTGTTCCTGGGTCACCCCGCGTTCGAGGTTGAGCTGGGCGTGGGCGAGCAGGTCGCAGAACAGGGGGCGCTGCGCGAGCGCGGCGGCGAGTGCGGCCGCGACGTCCTGCGGTTCCGCGGGCCCCTGCAGGTCCGCCTCGATGGCGGTGGCCCAGTCCTGCCAGCCGTCCGCGGTCAGCAGGAGGAACCCTCCTTTGTGGGCCGTGACGCGGTCAACCATTGCCTTGCCGTTTGCGGCTTTTTCCCCCGAGTGCGGATCGCAATCGTGAGAAGACCGACTGAGCACTGCGACTCCCAGGGTTCGCGCGGGGCGCGGTGCCGGGGAGGACGAGGAGCTCGCATGAGAGCACGCCCGCAAGGCCGGGCTGGATCAGGCGGCGTCTTCGAGAATGGCAACCGCCGCTGAAGCGCCCGCGCTGGGCGGCCCGGCCGGGTGGTTGTTGCGCTGATCCACCGGCCGCGTCAACGCGTGGACCGGGCGCCCGGACGGAGGCTCCGTCCGGGCGCCCGGTCGGTGGTGATCAGTGGCGCAGGTTGAGACGGTGCACGCCGCCGTCGACGGTGCCGACGTAGAGCGTGCGGCCGTCGGGGCTCGCGGCCAGTTTGGTGGTGTCGGTGTTCTGCAGGCCGGTTGAGATGTTGTGCCAGCTCAGACCGTGGTCGGTGCTGCGCAGTACGCCGCGGCCGCCTTGCAGGAGGCCGCTGGCCCCGGAGCTGGTGGTGGCCGCGTAGAGCGTGTCCTTGACCCGGAGCAGGTCGGAGACATGGATCGCGAGAGCGCCGGTGTCCGAGGTGCGGAAGGTCCGGCCGCCGTCGGTGCTGACGCGGACGCTCTCGCCGCCGACGACGAGACGCCGTCCGTCGAGGTCGATCGCGGCCACCGGGCCGTCGGCGACTTTGGTGACGGTCACCCCGCCGTCGTCAGACCGGTAGAGACCGGCGGTGTTGCCGAGCCACAGGCGCAGCGGATTGGCGGGGTCGCCCGCGATGGCGTTGAAGGAGCGCTCGTGATAGAGGTTCTTCCACGTCGCGCCGCCGTCGCTGGTGGCGAACAGCCCCTGGCCCAGAAGGCTTCGGAAGCTGACCATGACCCGGTTCGGGTCGGCGGGGTGGACCAGGAGCGCCGTCGGCACCTCCGCCGAACTGCCCCTTTTTACCCAGGTGGCACCGCCGTTGCCGCTGCGCTCGACGGTGAATGAGCCGAAGGCGGTGCGCCGCACCTTCCAGATCACCTTCGAATCCTTGGCCGACACGGCAAGTTGCGGAACGGTGACGCCCCTCATGCCCTCGCCGCCCGACCGACCCCACTCCGGGCCCGCGACGGGAAGGGCGGTGCGGTAGACCGCGCTGTCGGTGGCGGCGAGCAGATGGCCGTCACTGACAGCGAGATCGTTGACGGTCAGTCCCTGGACGCCGATCCGCCGATATCCGGTGCCGTCCGCGGCACCCCGGTAGACACCGTCCTGCTCGCTGGAGACGGTGACGGAACCGTCGGCCCAACGGTCGTAGTCCATCGGTAGCGCTGCGCGCGACGGCGCGGAAACCGTGGTCCACGTCTGCCCGTGGTCGCGGCTGAGACGGCCACTGCCGGACAGCGTGCTCAGGTACAGGTCGTCACCCGAGATGGTCAGACGGAGGCCGCCCTCCGTCATGGGCAGCAGGGTGGCCCAGGTCTCGCCGCCGTCACGGGAACCGACAACTCCCCGGCCCGGGACATGCACCGCCACGACCGAGGAGTCGGCGGCCAGCCCGCCGACGGTCTCGCCGGACGGGTCGAAGAGCAGGCGTGCCTCGCCGGGGTTGCCCGAGCCGATGCCGGAGCGCGCCCAGACACCGTGATACGTCATCATATAGAGGGTGTCGCCGGTGACGGCGGCGGCGGTGATGCCGCCGGTGACACCGGTCGGATACGTCGTCCAATGGTCGCCCGCGTCTGTGCTGACCAGCAGTGCGTCCGAGGTGACCGCGACCAGGGTGCGGGTCTGTTCATCGGCGGCGAGCGCCGTGATGCGGGTGTCCGGGACGTCGAGCGTGCGCCAGGTCCGCCCGTTGTCATCGGTGCGCAGGATGGCGCCCCGGCGGCTGCCGTCGTGAACGCTGTTCACGGCGTACCACCAGCGGTCGGGATTCTTCGCGTCCACCACGAGCGGACCCGTGCCGTCCGCGACAGGCAGTCGTCCCAACTGGCGCCAGGAGGCGCCGTTGTCGGTGGTCAGCCAGGGAGCCGCCTTCTGGTACTGGGTGAGGACGGCCTGCTTCGGGCGGCTCGGCGAGAGGGTGATGGAGCCGGCCTCACTGTTGGGACCTACCGGCTTCCAGCGGTTCCTGCGGCTGTCGACCGGGGTGACCTCGAAAGCGCTGGCGCCGGTGAGCCGCTGCCCGGTGCCGGCGGTGCCGCGTACCGAGACCCGGTAGGCGCCGGCCACGCTGCCGGTCACCTCGGCCCGGTAGTAGCCGCTGGTGGGATCAAGCGTGGAAGTGACGCCGACGGCTTTGCCACGAGGCGGGGTGACGGTGACGACCGGCGGTGCGGCCAGCCGGGTCGGCGGGGCGATGTGCACGGTCGAGTGACCGTCGCTCGGGTCGGGTGCGGCCTGGACGGCCAGATGCCGGACGGCGAGCAGGTAGGGCACCCCGATCGCCGATCCCCGGTCGGGAGTCGCCGTGAGACGGCCGCTGATCTCGGTGTCGGCCGCCGGTCGGGCGACGTGCAGCGAGACCGTGACGGTCGCGGTCCCCCCGGCCGGTACGGTGACCCGCTTCGCCGAGACCGTGGCCGGACCGTCGGCCCGCAGGGAGGTCGCGACCGGCCGCTTGCCGGAGTTCCGCAGCGTCACCTTCGCGATTCCGCCGACGTGACGCCGGGACAGATCCGCGAGTCCGAACGACACCGACGCCGGCGAGGCGCTGACCGTGGCCGAGGCGGCCGCGGACACATCGAGCCGGCCCGAGCCCTGCGTCGTGGGCCCGCTGCCGCTCAGCGGCTTCGCGGTGCCGACCAACGCGGCCTTGATCTCGGCAGGCGCCCGGCCGGGATGCAGCTGGCGCAGCAGGGCCGCAGCGCCGGCGACGTGCGGGGCCGCCATCGATGTACCCGACATGCGGTACTCGCCGGGCCCGTACAGTGCCTTGGGCATGGTGGAGCGGATCTCCACGCCCGGTGCGACCAGGTCGGGCTTCAAACCGAAGTCCTGTGCGGGACCGCGTGAGGAGAACGAAGCGATCCGGTCGGTGGTGTCCGCGCCGCGCAGCGTCACCGAGACCTTCCCGGCCGCGAGTCGGGCGCTCAACTCCGTGTACTGGGTCGAGTCGATGCCCATGACCACCAGATGGTCCATGCGCAGCGAGTCGCCGGAGGCGTCGATCCGCGCGGACGTGGACGGTACCTGGGCGATTCCCGGCTCAGGGTTCACCTCCGGCGGCCGGACCTCTCCCGGTGCTCCGGCGACGAACACCGGGCCGTCGTTGGAGGCCAGGCCGGCCAGCACGGCGATCGCGCCGCGCTTCTCCGCCTCCTTCGCCCACTCCACGGCGCTCGCCGTCAGGTACTGGGTGTCGGAGGCGATGAGCATCGCGGCCCGTACGATCTTTCCGCGTACGTCGCCGACCCGCTTCCAGTCCTCGGCGGTGCCCTCGCCGACATCGACGAGCGGCGCCGTGACGGGGTGCTCCGGCGGGTTCGCCGACAGGATGCCGCGGTAGGTCTGTATCAACTCGGGTTTCTTGCCGGCCAGATAGGCGCTGGGCAGCCGCAGATTGCTTGTCGACGCGCCAACCGCGACCACGCCGTCGGCCGTTGCGGGGCTGCTGACCGTACCCGTGCCCGGTCCGTCGTTGCCGGCCGCGGCCACCACGACCACACCGGCTCGTACGGCCGCGGTCGCGGCGCGGCCCAGCGGGTCGGTGCCGTCGCCGGGGCCGCCGAGGCTCATGTTGATGACATCGGCGCGGTGCGGGTTGGCCGGATCGGAGGCCGCCTCGATTCCGGCGATGATGTCCGACGTGTAGCCGGAGCCGTCGGCGTCCATCACCTTGTAGGCCAGCAGATTCGCGCCGGGCGCCACGCCGGTGACGCCGCCCTTCTCAGCCGCCTTGCCCGCGATGATGCCGGCGACGTGGGTGCCGTGGCCGTTGTCGTCCATCGGGTCCTCGTCACCGTTGACGAAGTCGTGCCCGCCGACGACCTTGTGCCCCTTGCCGAGTCCGCCGCCCAGATCGGGGTGGGTGTAGTCCACGCCGCTGTCCAGGATCGCGACGGTGGTCCCCTTGCCGGTGACGCGGCTTCCGGCCGGGTCCTTGCGCTGCCAGACGCCGGGTGCGCCGATCAGAGGCACGCTCACGTCCGTCTTCGTCAGCACCCGGGTGTCGGGGCGGACGGCGGTGACGCCCGGCAGCGAGGACAGCCGCCCCACCTCGGACGCGGGTACCGTCATTGCCACGGCATCGATGAGCAGACCCAGTTTGCGGGTCGCCGAAGGGTGCAGCCCGGCCCTCTTCGCCGAGCCGAGAAACGTCTCCTGCCGCGCGTCGAGCGCGCGGCGGGCGGCGTCGACGCCGCGGGCGGCTTCGGTGGACAGCAGCGATCCACCGGGCGCGGCGGTGACCGCTGGGTTCCCGGACAGTTCGACGAGCACTCGTTGCGACGGGTTGGGCGTGGACGCGTTGGCGGCACCCGGGGTCACCGCCAACGTGCCGGCGAGCACAACGGCGGCGAGGGCGGCATGACGCGATCTTCGTGACTTCATTGCCATGCGTAAAGGTCCTAGTGGTGAGGGCACTTGCCGCACAACTGATCTCCGTGGCCCATTGCTGCCGCTGGCACAATTGGGCCACCATCCGTCCATGACTCCCGAGACACCGCAACTCACGGCGGCAGGCATCGATCCGTTCGACGAGAGCGTCTACCGCGCCGTCCTGACCCGGCGGACGGCGGCGCCTGCCGAACTCACCGCGGATCTCGACTGCTCGGCCGAGCGCGTCGCCAGGGCGCTGGACCGGCTCCGCGACCACGGGTTGGTCGGCCGGCTCGCCGGCTCCCGCCGCCGGTACGCAGCGGTCGAGCCGGGCGCCGCCGTCGAGGCGCTGGTGCGGGCCAGAAGCAATGAGCTGGAGCGGGTCCGTTCGGCGGTCGACGAGCTGTCCCGGCTCTTCGCCGCCGCAGGCACCGGCGCGACCTATGAGGACGAGGTGGAGATCACCACCGGCAGCGAGGCGCTCGGCCGCTGGTTCGTCCGCCTTCAGCAGGAGGCCCACGAGGACGTGATGACCCTGGACCGGCCGCCGTACGCCCTGACCACGTCCAACCCGGTGGAGGCGACGGCGCTCGGCCGCGGCGTACGGTACCGCGCGGTCTACGCCCCCGAGGCCCTGGAATGGCCGGGCGTCCTCGAGGACATCCGCGAGCTGGTCCGGCACGGCGAACAGGCCCGCGTCCTGCCTGGCTTGGGCATCAAACTCGCCATCGCCGACCGCAAGCTCGCCCTGATGCCGCTCTCCCTCGACCTCAACGACGTCCGCGCCGCGGTGATCCGCCCGTCCACCCTGCTCGATGCCCTCACCGATTACTGGGAAATGTGCTGGAAGCAGGCCCTGCCCCTCAATGCCCCCGCCGACGATCCCCTCGGCGAGGAGGACCGACTCGTCCTCACCCTTCTGGTCAGCGGCCTCAAGGACGAGGCGATAGCCCGCCAGCTCGGCTGGTCCGTCCGCACCATGCGCCGCCGCATCAGCCGCCTGCACGACCTCCTCGGCGCCGCCAACCGCTTCCAGGCCGGAGTGATCGCGGCACGCCGCGGCTGGTTGTGAGACAGCACGCCGGCAGCAGGTGGGGCGGCAATGAGTGGATGGGGTCTCGGCGCGCGTTCCATGCCCGGCACGGTGTGTTGCCAGTGACCGCGTCCGTCAACTCCTTGCCGGTGATGAGCCGTTGCTCTATCGATCATGGTGGGCATTGGTGTGAGTGGAAGTTTTCGGTCGGGTGATCTTCCGATGGTCCGGGCGTGAGGACAGGGCCTCCCGTACAGCTCGTGGGTGTCGAATCCATGTGAGCGTCAGGAAGCCCGGTGTCGCAGCCATCCGCGCCGTCGGCCTGCGAGTCCAACTCAATTGCCCTGTCGTGTGATTGTCTCGCGCATGCGTACGGGACGGGTACGCGGCCGACCATGGGGAGCGACGCCACCCCTCGGACATGTCTGACGCGGAGTGGGCGGTGGTCCGGGACCTGCTACCGGTGCCGACATGGTTGGCCGGGAGGGGCGGACAGCCGGAGGGCTACGGCATGGTCCGAACGAGCGGCCCTGGGTCTCATGACCCTGGAACCGATGGCGCTGGTTGCCCTTGAGGTCGCCGGTCCGCAGGTTCAGCCGCCGGGCCCCACGGTGTCGGTGGCGCGGGGGAGGCTGCCCAGGAACCGACGGCCACCTCGCCGGAGTCGAGAACGCCCTCGCCGTACAGATCCTGGAGCCAGTTGGTCTGGTAGATGGTGTCGAGGTACCGCTCGCCGAGGTCCGGGCCGATGGCCACCGCCGTGAGATCGCGCGCGTCATGCCGGGCCAGCCAGTCCGTTGCGCCGCTGACCACCGTGCCGGTGGAGCCGCCGAACAGGAATCCGCGCCTGGCCAGACGATGGCAGGTACGGACGGTGTCCGCCTCCTCGACACGTATCACCTCATCCACATAGGACTCGTCGAGCAGCGGCGGGCGCATGCTCATCCCCAGGCCGGGAATCATCCGGCGGCCCGGAGAACCGCCGAAGGACACCGAGCCGACGCTGTCCACTGCGATGATCCGCACCGGCCTGTGCCACTCCCGGAAGTAGCGCGCGCAGCCCATCAGGGTGCCGGTGGTGCCGGCCCCGACGAACAGTACGTCCAGCCGCGGGAACTGGCGGGCGATCTCCGGCGCCGTCCTGCGGTAGTGCGCCTTCCAGTTGTTCGGATTGGTGTACTGACTGAGCCACACGTACCGGTCGTCGGATTCGCACAGCGCACGGACGTACTCGATCCGCGCGCCGAGAAAGCCGCCGTTGGCCTCCTGTCCGGCGATCATGTGTACCTGGCTGCCCAACGCCTCCATCATCATCCTCGTCGTCAGGTTGCCGCGGGCGTCCGTCACACACAGGAACCGGTAGCCCTTGCTGGCCGCGATCATGCTCAGCGCCACGCCGAGGTTTCCGGACGAGGACTCGACCAGGATCGATTCAGGCGTCAGGATTCCATCCCGCTCAGCGGACTCCACCATTTCGGTCGCGGCCTTCAACTTGATCGAGCCGGCGAAGTTGAAGCCCTCACACTTCAGGAAGAGTGGGTGCCCGAAGATCGGCCGAAGGTCGACATAGAGCTCCTCTTCGTTGTAGGTGTAGGGATCGGATACGACGGGCACGATGGTCTCCTCTATCTGGAGCAGAGCACTTTTGGAACGTCCATCCGGCCGTGGGCGGGCCTCTCGCTCTTGCGGGCGGGAGCCAGTGTCGAGCCGGGCCGGACGGCCCCGCGTCAGCGGTCGCTGTCTCGTACGCCCTGACCTGCGGCGACTTGACCGGCGATCTCTCCTGGGATGAGTCCTGGACTGGCCTCTTGGGCTCTGGGTCGGCTCATCCGTAACGGCTCAGTTCGCGGAAGAAGTCGTCGACGACGCGCAACTCTCCGCGTCGGGCAACTTCGTCGTAGACGTCCTTGCCCACCGCGAGGTCGAGCACCCCGAGGCCGAAGGGCGAGAACACCACCGGCCGGTCCGCCGGCACCGCCACGCGCCCGGCCATCACGTCGTCCAACGTGCCGTGCAGGAAATCCCGGTTGCCTGTGAGCTGCTCGGCCAGATGCGGTGAGGTGTCGGCCTTCAGGCAGTGCTCGATGTCATCGACGATGTTGGCCGAGGCGAGCAGGATCTCCGGCGCGAGGTCGCGCAGCGACACATGCAGCACCAGCGGATTATGTGCGAACCAGGACAGGTCGCTGACATGCGGCTGGCCGGCGACGGTGGCGAAGACCACCAGGTCGCTGTGTCGGATCAACTGCTCGGCGCTGTCGTGCACGGTGATCCGGCCGGTGGTGCCCGACTGCTCCAGGTAGCACCGGAAGCCTGCCGCGCTGTCGGCGGACAGGTCGTGCACACCGATCTCGTCGAACGACCAGCCGGTGCCGGCCAGGAAGGTGTGGATGTAACGGGCGATCAGGCCCGCCCCGAAGAACCCGACACGTATCGGACGCGGCCGGTCGCGGCTCAGCCAGTCGGCCGCAGACGCTGCCGACGCGGCCGTCCTGGTGGCGCTGATGATCGAGCTTTCCAGACACGCGAACGGGTAGCCCGTGTCATGGTCGTTGAGGATCAGTACGGCCGAGGCCCTCGGGATACCGGCCGTCACGTTCTCCGGAAAGCTGGAGATCCACTTCAGGCCGTCCACCCGCACCGCGCCGCCGATCGAGGCGGGCAGCGCGATGATCCGGGAGGACGGGCGGTCCGGGAAGCGCAGGAAGTACGACGGCGGGTTCACCGAGTCACCGGCGCCGTGCACCCGGTAGGTCGCCTCGACCAACTCCACGATCTGCTTCTCGCGCCCGTGCAGTGCGCGCTGGACCTGGGCACCGGAGATCACAGCAAACGGTGGCACGGCGACCGGAGCGGACCTTGCGGACTTCATTGCGGTGGAACCGATGGTGGTCATCCTGCGGTCACCTCGACGGTCGGCGAGCAGTCGGCCAGACGCACCGGGTCGGCCATGCCGACGAGCACTTCGCGCGGTCCTTCGAAGGGCTCCCTGCTGTGCGCGGTGCGGACGTTGTCGACGAGCATCAGGTCGCCGGCCTGCCACGGCTCGCGTGCGGTGTTGGCCTCGTAGACGCTGTTGAGCAGGTGCACGACGTCCTCGTCGATCGGGTCGCCGTTGCCGAAGCGGGTATTGAACGGCAGCCCGTCGGCGCCGTAGACGTCCACCAGGTACTCGCGCACCTCGGGGGCCATCGTCCACTCGTTGAGGAACGCGATCTGGTTGAACCAGCAGCGTCGGCCGATGACCGGATGACGCACCACGGCGCTGCGGCGCTGTCTGGTGCGCAGTCCGCCGTCGGGCTGCCATTCGAACATGATCGCGTTGGCACGGCAGTAGCTCTCGACGGCGGCACGGTCCGCGGTGCCGAACGCCTCGGCGACGGACGCCCCGATCTCGTCGTTGTAGCTGCGGGTGAGCAGCCAGCCCTCCCGCTCGAACCGCTCGGTCAGGTCGGCGGGCAGTGCGTCGAGTACGGTCGGTGAGTCGGCCACCGCGGTTGCCCCGCCGTCGGTGGGCGCGCTGATACAGGCGAACATCATCAGGCCGGGGAACTCAAGCGTGTAGCTCAGTTCGTGGTGCATGCACATCGGCTGGTTCGGCGGCCACGTCGAGGAGGAGTACACGCCGTCGGAGTAGGTCCGTCGGGGTGCGAAGACCTCTTTCTCGGTCATCAGACCGGTGGCCAGCCTCGAGAAGACGGCGCCGGTCCCGTCCGCGTCGCGCAGCCCGAGGCCGCGGACCAGGACCGAACCGTGCTCGGCGACGACAGCGCGCAGCGCGTCCCGGTGCTCGGCCGCCCAGCTCAGCGCGTCGCCGGTGGCCTCGGCACGGAGGAGAGGAGGTTTGCCGGGTACGAGTTCGACGTCGACCGGCGACGCCGTGGATGTGGTAGGCATCTCGGATTCCTTTCAGTTGCCGGTCAGGAAGAAGCGAACAGTTCGGCGGCGCGCAGCACGGCCTGCGCCGCCTCGGTAGGACGGGTACGCAGGAAGTAGTGGCCGCCGTCCGCGAGTTCGTGCAGGTCGACCTGCTCGGCCAGGAGCTGCCAGTCGCGGTACCGGCGTGGGTACTCCGCCGTGCTCGGGTCGTCGGCGGCAACGACCACGGTGACTGGTGCGGACAGCTTCAGCGCCGGCGGGCTGTCCAGGGCGTCGGCGAAGTAGCGGTGTGCGGATACGCAGTCGTGCCGGTAGGCGGCACCGATGCGCTCGGCGTGCTGTGCGTCCAGCTCACCGAGCTCGGGGTAGCCGCCATCCGCGCTCAGCATGCCGGTGATCTCGGCGTCGCTGCGCCCGGTCAGCTCGGTGATGCCGGCGCGCCGGTCGGCGGCGTTGCCGAGCAGCTGCGCGCCGAGGAACACCCGCTGGACGTCCGCCCCGCGCTCCTGCAGCTTTCTGGCGGTCTCCACGGCCAACGCGGCGCCCGAGGAGTGGCCCCAGAGCAGGACCCTGGTCAGGCCACGCCGGATGATCTCGACGACGACCTCCTCGACCACCTGTGCCATCGGGGCGAACGGCCCGCTCCCGGCGGCCACGTCGTGACCGGGCAGTTCGACGGCGTAGACCGCCGGCCCGCCGCCCGGCAGCGCGCCGGCCATCGGCCGGAAGTTCACCGCGTTGCCGCCGGCGTAGGGGAAGCACACCAGGGCAGCGCCCTGCGTACCGTCCGATTCCGACAGTGACTGAAGCAGCCCGGAGCGCCCGGTGCGCAGCTCGGACCTGCCGTCGACCAGCCCGGCCAGATCGGCAAGGATCGGGTGACGGGTGACGTCCTTGAGGGACACCGCACGGTCCAGGGTGATCGCCAGCTTCACTGCCGACAGCGACGTGCCGCCCCGGTCGAAGAAGTGGTCCCGCCGTCCGATCTGGTTCTGCGGGATGCCGAGCACCTTCGCCCATGCGGCCGCCAGCTGCTGTTCGGTCGGCGTATTCGGCGCGCGGTAGTCGTCCTGGACGAGGCCGAGTTCTCCGGCGAGCGCCTGCAAAGTCTTCCTGTCGATCTTGCTGTTGGCCGTCAGCGGCAGACTCTCCCGCCAGTGGAAGGCCGACGGGACCATGTATTCGGGCAGCGACTCACCGAGCCGGTCCAGCAGGACGTCCTCCTCGAGTGGCCGCCGACCGGAGTAGAACGCCACCAGGTGCTTGCTCTGGTCGGCCCGCTCGGTGACCACCACTGCACCGTCGCGCACACCGGGCACCCGCAACAGGGTGTTCTCGATCTCGCCGATCTCGATCCGGAAGCCACGGATCTTTACCTGGTTGTCCCGGCGGCCGAGGAACTCCAGCTTTCCCTCGGGCTGCCAGCGGCCGTAGTCGCCGCCCCGGTAGAGCCGGGCGCCCTCACGGTGCGGATCGGCCAGGTAGGCCTGCCGGGTGCGCTCGGGGTCGTTGACGTATCCGCGGCCGACGCAGACGCCGGAGAAGACGATCAGACCGGGGGCGCCGAGCGGCACTGGGGCCAGGTGCTCGTCGACGACATAGACGTGCACGTTGTTGACCGCGGGACCCAGCAGGACCCGGTCCCCGTCGGGCACGCGGTCCATGACCTCGTGGTTGGTGTCGTCCGAGGTCTCGGTCAGCCCGTAGGCGTTGACCAGCTTGATCCCGGGCTGGGCGGCGAACCAGCGCTGCGTGAGCTCCTTCTTCAGTGCCTCGCCGGTGACCGACACGCACCGCAGGTCCGGCAGCTCGCGGGGATGCTGTTTCAGACACGACACGACGACGTCCAGGTAGGAGGGTACGACCTGGAGGACGGCGACCCGGCCGTCAATGATCTTGTCGACGAACCGACGGACGTCCAGGATCACTTCCTGCTCCACCAGCAGGGTCCGCCCCCCGACCAGGAGCCCGGACACCAGTTGCCACAGCGAGATGTCGAAGCACTGGGGTGCGGTCTGGGCGACCACCTGTCCCTCGCCGATCTCCAGGTCGTCGATCTTGGCGTAGAGGTGGTTGAGCATGCCCGCGTGCTCGCACATGGCGCCCTTGGGCTCCCCGGTGGACCCTGAGGTGAAATAGATGTAGGCGAGCTGGTCCGGTGCGACGCGGAGGCCCAGATTGTCGTCGGCATGGTCCTCCTCGTAGGCTGCGCCGACGAAGAGCTTCTGGATCCCGGGCAGCGAGTCGAGGGCCTGGTCGAGCGTGGAAGTGCTGCCGGGTTCGGTCAGCACGAGCTCGCATGCGGCACGGGAGAGCATGGTTGCGAGGCGATCCGCCGGGAAATGCGGCTCGATGGGCAGATACACGCCGCCGGCCTTGAAGACCGCGAGCACGGCGGCCATCCAGTCCAGGTTGCGCTCGGTCACCACCGCGACGACACCCTCGGGGCGAAGCCCCCGCGCCAGCAGGGCCCGTCCCAACCGGTTGGCACGCGCGTTCAGTTCCCGATACGTCAGCTGCCGCTCACCGTGCACCGCCGCGACGGCGTCCGGGTGCGCCGCCACCCGTTGCTCGAACAACTCGTGGAACCGGCGGTCCGGGAGCTCCCGGCGCGGACCGGAGAGTCCTTCGAGCTGGAAGCGGAGCTCCTCCGTGGAGAGCAGGCTCTGCCGCCGGTGCTCGGCGTCCGGATCGGCGGCGATCAGCGCGAGCGCGGTGAGGTGGTATCCGGCGATCCTGACGGCGCAGTCCGCGTCGATCGCGTCGGTCCGGTACCGCAGCCGCAGCACGAGCAGACCGTCGCGCTGCGAAAGTCCCACCCACAGCACGGTGTCACCGGCGAGTTCTCCACCCGCGCCATGCGGATCGAACACGGTCTCGGTCGACGGTTCGGCCAGGCCCAGTTCGCGCCTGAGATCATCGACCGGAAAGTCCTTGTGCATCAGTAGATCTGACGCGACGCGATGGGTGTCCAGCAGCAGCGTCCGCCACGAGTCGGGTTCGGTCGTCAGCCGGCAGGGCAGGGGCCGGCTGCCCTCCGCCGTGACGTAGCCGGTTGTGACTTCGTGCTCGCCGGACAGCGCGGCGAGCACCTTGGCGTGCGCGGCCAGCAGCACCGAGTCGAGCGGCACCGCCAGGTCCTCGGCCAGCCGGCCCAACGCTGCCACGACGTCGTCCGGAATTGTCGCCTCGTGTTCGCCGACGCCCGTCACCGGATTGAGCGTCCACCGGGGTATTGCGGTGAATCCACCGGCGACGAGCACCGCGCGCCAGAACTCCCGGTCGGCCTGCGCTTGCATTCCCATCTGGTCGTTCCTCTCCATTCACCGTCGCCACCGTGCTCTTCAACGCCGACAAGGGCGGCGCTACACCTTCCGCGCCAGTGCCTCGGGCTGATCAGGGGCATCTCGCGTCTCCGTGGCGGGATTTCCTCCCCAGCGTGCGTGCTGCGGGACTTCCTCGCCTTTCATGAGAAAGGAGTCCGGGGCGAGCACGGCGCCGTCGCCCATCGTCACGCCGTAGTGGACGTGTGCTCCCACACCGATGGTGCAGCCGGCGCCGATGGTGCTGCGATCGGACTTGAAGGTGCCGTCCTCCTGAGAGTGGCACTGGATCTTGCTTCCCGCATTGAGCGTGCAGTCGCTCCCGATGGTGGTGAGCGTCCGCTCCGTCAAATAGCAGCCGTCATCGAAGACCCTGCTGCCGAGCTGAACCCCCAGCATCCGCCAGATCACGTTCTTGAAGGGGGTGCCGTTGAAGACGTTGAGGTACGTGTCAGGCACCTTCCAGAGGCGCTCGTGCCACCAGAAGTACGGATCGTAGATGGAACACAACCGCGGTCGGAGCGCGCGGAACGCCGCGATGGCGCGCTCCACCAGTACGAAGTAGACAGCGGTGAACCCAAGGCTGAACACCAGGAACACAGCGATCAGCACATGCCCGTAGGAGTCGTACAGATCGACGTTCGCCAGGGCGAGCATCGTGAGCACGAAGAAGTGCAGCCACCGCACGAGCAGGAAGAAGACCATCGAGCGGATGTTGTAGCGGTTCTTCGCCGCGAGGCTTCGACGCAACTCGTCGCCGGTCCGGAGATGGTCGAACCGGGAGTCGCGCTCGACCGACCGGGGAATCTCGAAGCATGGTGAGCCGAGCAGGCCCACCCCCTCGCGTACCTCGCCGTCGAGCGGAATCATCACCTTCGTCGCGAGGAGACAGTTCTCGCCCGTCCTGGCCCCTGAGGGATAGGCGATGTTGTTCCCGAGGAAGTTGCGTGGACCGATCGAGGCCCGGGACACCCGGAAGGACGTGCTCGAGAATTCGGCGTTGATGATGGAGAGCCCGTCAGCGACCATCGTTCCGCTGCCGACCGAGCACAGAAACGGGGACTCGTGTTGCACTTCCGTGCCGAAGTTCGACCCGGTCTGCTCGACCCGGGACAAGTCGTATCCGAGGCCCCGTAGATAGTGGACGATGTAGGAGCTGTCACCGAACAGCCATGAGAAGAACTTGATGTTGGTCATGTGCCCGATCGCCCGGTGCATCGAGTAATGAAACCCGTACAGCGGATAGACCTTGTCCGGTTTGACGGCCAGGTTCAGCAGGCGCGGAACGGTGAACAGGACGGCAAGGCCCACGACGACGAAGCCGAAGAACAGCACGAAGGAAAGGATCAGCGCGTCGATGTAGAGATCCGGCGAGGTGAACCCCACAGCACCCGGGCCCAGCCGGTTGTGCAGCGCCGGAACCAGGGTCACCAGCATGTAAGCGCCCCCGACAGCCAGCGGCAGGTAGAGGAAGACCAGCTGAAGCACGGTGATGAGACCGAAGCCGGCGCGACGCAGCGTGCCGCACGTGGCCGGCCCGATCCTCAGGTAGTCATGCTCGGTGGGCTGTGCCGGTGATCCGTGCCATCGCTGGCCGTCAGGGACCACCTGGCCGCTGTACAGCGTGGAGGTGTGGCCGAGTTGCGCTCCGTCGCCCATCGACGTGTCGATGTCGAGCACGGTCTTTTCGCCGATGAACACGTCGCGGCCAAGGGTGACCGGGCCGGTCTGGATACGGCCGGCGTGTGCCCGGTAGCAGAGGAAGAACGAGTCTTTGCGGACCACTGTGCCGGCGCCGATCGTGAGCAGGTCGGTGCAGACCGGAACGTTGCGGGAGAGGATCGTGACCCCCTTGCCGATCCGTGCGCCCAGGGCTCGCAGGTAAAGCACGTACAGGGGATTGCCGACGAAGAAAATCATCGGGTTGGCGTGTATCAGCACCTTGATGGTCCAGAAGCGCAGATACGTCAGACCCCAGACCGGGAACTCGCGTGATTTCCACCGGCCGACGAGGAGCCATTTGGCCACGATCGGGAAGGTGCACAGGCCGACGAATCCGACGCCGCCGAAGACGAGCGATCGCAGGTAGATGCCGATCACATCCGAGCCGGCGGAGACCCATGCATAGCCTCGGTCGGTAGCAAGTCCGGCGAGGAAGGAATATCCCAGGAAAAGCAGGAACTGCAGCGTTCCACAGAGGACGTACCGCACCGTGCCGGCAGGGGGCACCACCTCGGTCGACACAGGGGCCGGCGACTCGACAGGGGTGGGCGCGGCGTCCGCGAGCCCCGTCGCCAGACTTCGGATCGTGGGGTGCCGGTAGATATCCTTCATCGACGCTGAGGGGAGGTCCGTCCGCTTCCTGAGCCGTGCGCAGAATTGGGCCATCACCAACGAGTTGGCGCCGAGGTCATCGAAGAAGTGGCTGTCGACCGACACCCGTTCGACGCATATGACGTCGGCCAGCACCTCGGCGAGGTCTCTTTCGATGCCAGTCCTTGGGCCGGTGTACCCGCGCTTGTCGATCGCAGATTCATCCGGCCCGGGCATCAGGACGTCGACGGATTTCTCCTCCATGCGAGCTCCTTGAGGAACATTCGAGCGCGATCGGCCATGACGGTCGACGCCCTGATACTCGCGCTTTCGATGGCCGGAGCGAGTAATCCGGAATTCTGAGGTCGGGATCTGTTGTCCAGTTCCTCAACCGTTGCCCAGTCTCTGCTGTTCACCGTCGGGCTGCCACTCGAACTCGATCACGTGGGCGCGGCTGTAGCTCTCGGCGGCGCCAGGGGTTCTCGCTATCGGAGGCCTGACGGCGGGAGAGCGGCGTACTCGCTGCCCGGTTTCATGCCTCATCCACGGATCCCGCCCAAGGGGACGGCGATGAGCTGCACACGGGTCTCGTCCTACTGCATACGAGTGGCGTGGGCCTGATCCGCGAGGTGGCTGTGCCGGTGGCGCGCAACAGCCATCAGTCCTGTTGCTGTCACAATGCGGCGATCGGCCCACGGAGCGGTGCGTCAGGCTGGGTATGCGTGCGTCTGTGCGGCCTTGACCGTGGCCCAGACCGGGGCTCCCGGATGGAGGTCGAGTTCGGCTGCGGCGACCGTGGTCAGGTCGGCGGCGAGGGAGAGCCCGCCGGTGAGGTCCGCGCGGATCCGGTCACCGTGCGTTTCGAGTCCGGTGACCTCGCAGTGCCACAGGTTGCGGGCGCTGGAGCCGGTGGGCCGGTCGCGGTGGAGGGTGACCGCGCCGGGCGGGAACGCGACGAAGGCGGGGCCGGTGAGATCCTCGGTGGTGGTGATCGCCGGGCCGCGGTCGAGCTGTACGGTGTGCCCCTTTGCCAGCCCCTTGTAGAGGTTCAGGCCGACCAGTTGGGCGATGTAGTCGGTACGCGGATGGCGGGCGATGTCGGAAGGGGTGCCCTCTTGGACGACCCGGCCGTGCTCGATGACGACCAGCCGGTCGGCCAGCACCATGGCGTCCAGTGGATCGTGCGTGACCAGCACGGCGACCGCCTCGAAGTCGGCGAGGTGGCGGCGGAGTTGGGCGCGTACGTCGAGACGGGTGCGGGCGTCGAGCGCGGCCAGCGGTTCGTCGAGCAGCAGCAGCCGGGGGTGGGTGGCCAGGGCGCGGGCGAGGGCGACGCGCTGGGCCTGCCCGCCGGAGAGCCGACGGGGTTTGGCGCCGGCGTGGTCGGCGAGGCCCATGCGGTCCAGCCACTCGGCGGCCTGTGCGCGTGCCTCGGTCTTGGACGCGCCTTGGCAGCGGGGGCCGAACGCGATGTTGTCGAGGGCGGACAGGTGCGGGAAGAGCAGGTAGTCCTGGAAGACGACGCCGACCGGACGGGACTCGGGCGGTGTACGGTCCAGCGCGACGCCGTCGAGGCGCAGATGACCGCCGGTGAGCGGGGTGAGACCTGCGAGCGCGCGCAGGGCGGTGGTCTTGCCCGCGCCGTTGGGCCCGAGGAGCGCCACGACGTCGCCGGGCGCGGCCGTCAGCGCCACGTCGAGATGGAAGGGGCCGTGGCTGACGACCAGATGGGCGTCCAGGCCCGCGGCGGATGCGTCCGTGGCGGGGAGGCTGCCCGTGGCGTCGTCGATGTCCGTCATGAGAGGTTCGTCCAGCGGTTGCGCGGTGGGGGAACAGGAACGGACGCGCCGAGGGTCCGGCGTCTCGGCGATCCGGGGCGGACGGCGAGTGGCTCACGGGCGGTTCGGGTCATGAGGCCGTCATCCATCGGTCCCGCAGTCCGGCCAGGACCGCGATCGACACGGCGAGCAGGACCAGGCTCAGCGCGATGGCGGCGGCCGGGTCGTTCTGCAGGGCGAGGTAGACGGCCAGCGGCATGGTCTGCGTACGGCCGGGAAAGTTGCCCGCGAAGGTGATCGTCGCGCCGAACTCGCCGAGCGCGCGGGCCCACGCCAGCACGGAACCCGCTGCGATGCCCGGCGCGATCAGCGGCAGGGTGACCCGGCGGAACGCGGTGAAGCGGGAGGCGCCCAGCGTGGTTGCGGCCTCCTCGTACCGGGGATCGGCCGCCCGTAGCGTGCCCTCCACACTGATGACGAGGAACGGCATTGCCACGAACGCCTCCGCGACCACCACCCCCGCCGTCGTGAACGGCAGCGTGATCCCGAAGGCCGAGTCCAGCCACTGCCCCACGACACCGTTGCGTCCCAGCGCCAGCAGCAGTGCCACACCACCCACCACCGGCGGCAGGACGAGCGGCAGCGTCACCAGGGCCCGTACGAAACCCCGCCCCGGGAAGTCCGTGCGCGCGAGAAGCCAGGCCAGCGGCACGCCCAGCACCAGGCTCACCGCGGTCGCCGCCGTCGCGCACACCAGGGACAGCTGAAGGGCCTGCCACACCTCCGTGCTGGTCAGCTGGTCCGGCAGGGTGCGCCAGGGAGTTCGTATGAGAAGGGCGATCAGTGGCAGCGACAGAAACGCCAGGCCGACGAGGGCAGGCAGCAGAAGAGGCAGAGGCACCCTGCCCCGGGCGTCCGCGCGGACGCGCCGGCGCCGCGGCCGGCCCCCGCGGGCGTCGCCACCCAGGAGGAGCTCGTCCGCGGCGCCGGACTTGTCCAGCTCGGTCACGGCTTGAGGAACCCGGCCGCCGTCAGGACCTTCTGGCCCTCGGCGGACTGCACCAGCGCGATGAACGCCTTCGCCGCGTCGGCGTTGGGCGCGTCCTTGAGCAGCGTGATCGGGTAGTCGTTGATGGCCTCGGCGGACTCGGGGAACTCCACGCCCTCCACCTTGTCACCCGCCGCCTTCACATCGGTCTTGTAGACCACGGCAGCGTCGGCCTCCTTCAGCTCCACCTTGGTCAGGGCGCTCTTGACGTCCTGCTCGTACGAGACCGGGGTGAGCTTGAGCTTGCTGGCCTCCAGCGCCTTCTGTGCGGCCGCCCCGCACGGCACCGTCTTGTCGCACAGCACGACCTTCAGGCCGGACTTGGTGAGGTCCTTGAGGGAGGAGACCTTGTCGGGGTTGCCCGGCAGGGTCGCGATCTCCAGCTGGTTGCGCACGAAGGTGGACGGCGTGCCGACCGCGTCCTTCGCGTCGGTGACGATCCCCATCGTCTTCGGGCTGGCGGCGGCGAAGACGTCGGCCGGGGCGCCACCGGTGATGCTGGCGGCGAGGGTGTCGCTGCCGCCGAAGTTGAAGGTGACCTTCGTACCCGGGTGGGCCTTCTCGAACTCCTTGCCCAGCGTCGTGAAGCTCTCCTTGAGCGAGGCGGCGGCGAAGACGGTCACCGTACCGGAGAGCTTCTTCGACGAGCCCGTGGACGCCGAGGAGTCCGGCTTGGCCGAGGAGTTGTCGGACGAGGAGCAGGCGCTCAGTGCCAGCAGCGCAGCGGCGCCTGCGCCGGCCACCTGCAGGGTCCGGCGGGTCCGGCGTGCGGAACGGGTCATCACGGGGGCTACTCCCTCTGGTTTCTTCCGGAAGAGTCCGTCGGACTCTTCAACGGTCTCTCGACGACCACGTGGGTCGACTTGATCACGGCAAGCGCCGGAACGCCGGGTTCCGGCGCCACTTCCTCAGCCGAGTCCCGGCTGAGGGTGGACACCGCCCGGAACAGCCCGGCCTGGATCTCCACTCGCGCCGACACCTCTTTGAGGATCACGTCGGTGACGGTCCCGGCGAGGTGGTTGCGCGCCGAGGATGCGTTGTTCGTTTGCTCGGCGCGGCGCAACTCCCGGGCGAAGGAAGCCGGTTCCGGCCCGCGGATCATCCGCCGGCCCAGCTCGCCACGTTCGGCCCGCAGTGTCCCGGCCCCGACCCGGCGCCGCAGTGTGTCAGCGCTGACATCAAGGCGGCTGTTTCCCCGATCCGGCAGGTGTGCATGTGCACATCATACTGCCGCAGATACGAGGTGGAAGTCATCTGTGGCATCGCATGAGCTGGACTGCCTATGGGTGATGGTGGGCATGTGCGTTTATACGGGACTGCTGCCCGGGTATCGACATCCGGGAGGTGGTAGCCCGTGAGTCATTTCCTTCCGGCCGCCGATCCGGTGGCCGAGGTCGCCCTGACCGGCGACCTCGCGCGGCCGGCCCGGCTGACGGTGCCCGACCTGCTTGCCTGGCCCCAGCACCGGGTGCAGGTGAGCTTTGAGTGCGCCACCAGCGGCATCCAGCACCATCGCTTCGCCGGGCCGCTGCTGCACGATGTCCTGTCCGACGCCGGCCCCGCCTTCGACCCCGCCCGGCGCAAGGGCCGCCTGCGCTTCCTGATCGCCGTAGCGGGCGCGGACGGCCACCACGCCGTCCTGTCCTGGGCGGAGATCGACCCCGACTTCGGCCGTGCGTCCGTCCTGCTTGCGGCCAGCATCGACGACACCCCGCTCGACGGGGCAGGCCCGCAGCTCGTGCTGCCCCAGGACCGCTGCGGCGCCCGGCACATCAGCGGCATCAGTGCGATACGCGTGGACGGCGGCTACACGGCGTGGACGTGACACCGGCGAGGCGAACCCGGTGGGAAGCTTCGGCAGTTCTGTGAGGGGCTGCTCGTCCTCGGCCGATGCGCAGCCGCCACGCCCGCTGCGTCCAGGGCCGGCCACATCCGGTCGCGGGTCGGCGGAAGCTCCGTGAAGCGCGCGCCGGTGGCGTCCCGCAGGGCGTTCGCGAGGGCCGGGGCGGCGGGGTCGAACGGGCTCTCGCTCGTCGACTTCGACCGCCGCGCCCTGCAAAGGAGTTGAGGAAACGCGCCATGGCCATGGTGCTCTCCGTGTCGTACGGCGACGGCGGGGCATTGGCCGGTGCGGGGGCGTACTCCTGCCCGGTGAAGGCGTGACCCACGGCCGCCGCCCGTACGTGTCCGCTCAGGTGCGGTCGATGTGCACGCTGGTCGACTTCACGCGGGCGGTGGCCTCCACGCCGACCTCCAGGCCCAGCTCCTCCACGGCCTCCCGGGTCAGCAGCGAGACCAGCCGGTGCGGCCCGGCCTGGATCTCCACCTGGGCCGCGACATCGCCGAGCTTGACGGCGGTGACAATGCCCGGAAAGGCGTTGCGGACAGAGGTGTATGGGGCGTCCTCCTCGCCACCACCGGTCCTGGCGACCTCGATCGAGAAGGCGGCCAGATCCTTGCCGTCGATGAGCCGGCGTCCGCCCTTGTCGCGATGCGTGGCCACCCGGCCGGCATCCGCCCACCGCCGCGCGGTATCCGGGCTCACGCCCAACAGGCGGGCCGCCTGCCCAATTGTGTAGGATTGCATACGCGCCAAGATAGATGCATATTCCTTGCATATGCAAGCCCTTAACTCTGGTGGCATTGGCATATGCTGCACCACTTGAGTGGGCTGCGGCGTTCGGTCCCGGCGGGCATACGGTCGCGAAAGTCTAGTGGGGCCATGCCCGGTGGCGTCGTACGCAGGGCTGCCACGGAGAGGGTTGTCGGCAGGTGGGGCAGATGCCGGTCCCGGGCTCCGCACTCGGTGCGCGGCCGGGCGGCGTGCCGAGGGCCTTGACGGCCGGGCCCGCCTCTCCAGGGCCGGATCGCGGCCTATTCCGCGACTCAGGCCATGAAGTACGTCACAGCGCCGTGCCCGAACCGTGTCTGCCGTCGGGGCTCTGGCTCCGGCAACACCCCACCCCTGTCAGCCGATCCGAGGATTCCTCGCCGATGGGCCGGGCGCCGCGTCGCCCCAGGGCAACTTAGGTCACCCTTCCCCGTTGCTGTGGTCGCCTGGTACATGTGGGATTCCACCAGCGCATCGGAAGTTTCGCCATGAACAAGGAAGATCCCACCGATCTCATACCCTTCACGATCGATCTGACCTTCGATGAAGCCCGGCGACGGGCCGAGGTCGTGGCCGCACTCGGGCCCGACTGGGACCCGGTCAGCGTTCTCCAAGGCGAGGACGAGGCGTACGCACTCCTCTACTCGGGCCTGGACGCCGAGCAGCGGCGCACCTACGACCTGCTGGTGGCGGCCGGTGTCCTGCCAGGAGGGGAGCCGGGCCGTGAAGCTGCCCATTGACCCACAGGCGGACGCCGCCCGCCGCGCCTGGATGGCCTGCCCCGTCTGCGACGACGCCCGCCATTGTGGGACCTGCGCCGACCGCCGTAACTGCGCTGATCACTGGCGCTATTTGATATCTACCAAGGGGCCGGTCGTTCACCTCCAGTGTCCGCAGTGCACGCACATGTGGTCAGTGAACACGCGGCCTGGCGTCACCTGCCGCGACGACAGCGCCCCCGGCTTCTGACCGACGGCGGGCCGAGCGAAAAGTCGCGGCTCATGCCAGTGGCCGCTTGATCACCGCTCGGCGTGGTCTCTCCACCGGACGAAGACCGCCACGAGGAGAAGCTGCGAGAGCGGCTGTTGCTAGGGCGTGTTTCGAAAGTCCCGCCTGCCAGGCGGCGTCTGGCACGCACGCTCGCTGCGTTGTCGGGCTCGCCCCGATACGCCCAGTATCGGGG
>NZ_JBEZKL010000099.1:0-28809 GCF_040704695.1 Streptomyces sp. NPDC048411 | reverse complement strand
AACACGCCGAAACCCACCCCGCCGCCGCGAACTTCCCCTTCGAACTCGCCCGCATCCGCCTCGCCCACGGCATCCGCCTACGACACACCCAGGGGCCCAAGGACGCACGCCAGCTCCTCCTGCGAGCCGCGGAAACGTTTGAGCGGCTCGGCGCGCCCACCTGGGCAGAGCGGGCCCGGGCCGAGATGAGGGCGTCGGGGCTGGCCACCCGTGCCACGTCCGCACAGCTCGCCGAACTGACCTGGCAGGAACGCCGGATCGCCGATCTCGCCGCCATCGGTCTGACCAACAAGGAGATCGGCGAGCGGATGCGTCTGTCGCCGCGTACGATCAGCTCCCACCTCTACCGGGTGTTCCCCAAGCTGGGCATCACCTCGCGCGCCGCACTGCGCGACGCGCTGGCCAGGCTGGAGGACGAACGGGACATCTGATGGCCGAGGGGCCATTCTCACAAGCCCGGCCCGGCTGGGAAGCGTTGTTTCAGTCGAATGACTTAAGCCCCGGGGTTCCAAGGCAGCGGGCAGAAATACGGCTGTCAAGGCGGCGGATGTGCCGCCCGGCCTCGCCACCTGCGGGTCCGTGGCCGGGTGCCGGGGAACCGGGAGTGCGCGGGGTGGCAGCAAATCGTCGGCCGCATCGCACCGTCATGTGACTGATGTGTCCGGTTTCACCGCAGACGAGAGTATGTGCCGCCGGTCCGGGCCGCGGGAGGAAACAGCCTCCACCCGCTGTCCGGTTCACGGGAAACACTCTCGCGTCACCTGTTTGGCGGGTGACAAGCTGTGTACGAAGGTCGTCGCGCCAAGAGCCGCGGTGATCGCGTACCGCCGATGCGAATGAGAGGTTCCCCGGGCTCGGGCCGGTCACCGGAAACGCACGACGGAGGGTTTCACATGATCAACAGGCGCACCTTCAGCAAGGCCGTCGGCCTGGGCGCCGGCGCGGCCGCCGCGGTCTCGCTGTCCGGCCTGACGACCAACGCGTCCGCCACGACCGCCTCGCTCCAGTCAAGCGGCACATCCGTGCCCACCGTGCCCGCCATCACCCCCGGCACCCACACCGACTTCCGCACGCTCAAGCACGTCAAGGCGGGCGTCCTGGACATCGGTTACGCCGAGGCCGGACCCGCTCACGGCCCCGTCGTCATCTGCCTGCACGGCTGGCCCTACGACATCCACAGCTTCGTCGACGTCGCCCCGCTCCTCGCCGACCTGGGCTACCGCGTCATCGTTCCCTATCTCCGCGGCCACGGCAGCACCAGCTTCCTGTCCCGCCACACCCCCCGCAACGCCGAGCAGTCCGCCATCGCCCTCGACATCATCTCCCTGATGGACGCCCTCAAGATCGACAAGGCGGTCCTCGCCGGCTTCGACTGGGGCTCGCGCACCGCCGACATCATCGCCGCCCTGTGGCCCGAGCGCGTCAAGGCGCTGGTCTCCACCACCGGCTATGTCATCACCAACCTCAAGTCGCAGCTGGAGCCCGCCGCCCCGGCTGTCGAGCGCAACTGGTGGTACCAGTGGTACTTCGCCACCGACCGCGGCAAGAAGGCCATGGAGAACGAGAAAGAGCGCATCGCGCTGTGCCGCTACGTGTGGACCCTCGTCTCCCCCAACTGGAACTTCGACGACGCCACCTTCGCGCGGACCGCCGAGGCCTTCAAGAACCCCGACTACGCCGCCATCGTCCTCTACAACTACCGCTGGCGGATCGGCCTCATCGAGGGCGAACGACGCTACGACCGTTACGAGAAGCAGCTCGCCGCGCAGCCCCCGATCGCCGTTCCCACCATCACCCTCGACCCGGCGCTGGACCCCTTCACCCCGGCCGGCGACGGCTCTTCCTACCGCGCCCACTTCACCGGCCCCTACGACCACCGCACCATCGCGAACATCGGCCACAACCTGCCGCAGGAAGCGCCCACGGTCTTCGCCCAGGCCGTCGTCGACGCCGACCACCTCTAGGGCGTGTTTCGAAAGTCCCGCCTGCCAGGCGGCGTCTGGCACGCACGCTCGCTGCGTTGTCGCATCACCCGAGTACGTCCAGTACGAGGGCGATCCTCCGCCTTGCGATGCATCGCGCCGGACGCCGAGAGCTTCCCGGCAAACCTTTCCGGCCACAGCACCAGACAGGCCTGAGCCCCGCACCCGACACCGACCCGGCAACCCGCATCCGTGTCGGTCACTCCAGGAGGAGTCCCAGAGATGAACGAAGTCCAGTGGAACCGTCTGACCGCCGCGCAACTGCGTGACCTCGCGGCCCGGGAGGCGGTGGTGCTGCTGCCCGTGGGAGCCACCGAGCAGCACGGCCCTCATCTGCCCACCGGCGTGGACGACTTCCTGGCCGCGGAGGTGTGCCGCCGGGCGGCGGAGCTGGCCTCCGAGCACATCGGCGTGGTGGTGACACCGTCGGTCCCGACGGGCCTGTCGGAGCACCACATGGCCTTCGGCGGCACCCTCACGCTCAGTCTGCCCACGCTGCACGCGCTGCTGCGTGACATCTGCCGCTCCGTGATCCGGGCGGGTTTCTCACGCATCCTGATCGTCAACGGGCACGGCGGGAACATGACCGCCCTCCACGCCCTCACGACCGAGCTGACCGCGGAACTGGCAACGCCGATCGCGTTCGCCAGCTACTTCGGCGCCGGGCGGGACGTGGTGCGGGAGACCCTGGAGACTCAGGACGGCCTCATGCACGCGTGTGAGGGGGAGACGTCCATGATGATGGCCGCCCACCCCGAGCTGATCCGCGACGAGCACCTGGCCGAGGCGCACGGACCGTGCATCACGCTGCCCGCGGATTCCACCGACCCGGTGTACATGGCGGTGTCCTTCGACCGGATCACCGAGTCCGGTGTCGCGGGTGACGCCCGGGTGGCGAGCCCGGAGAAGGGGGAGAGGATGCTCTCCGGCTGCGCGACGGCCCTGGCCGACATCATCGTGCGGGACCCGTGGGCGAAGTAGGGCGAGGGATGGCGGCCGACGGGGCGTGAGGGCGCCGCACGAAACGACGTGGTGAGGGCAGCGTCCGGCCGACCGATCGCGGCCGACGCAACGAGGGCGGCCTACGGCCGACCGGATCACGGCTGGCCGGATCAGGTTCGGCCGGACCGGGTTCGTCCCGGGGGCCGGACCAGTGAGACGTGTGCATCGGCCCCGGACGCGCGCGGCCGGGAAGGGCATCGTCCTTCCCGGCCGCGCGTGTGTTCAGGAATGGTCGCGCCTGGGCAGGCGCCAGTTCGGGCGCGGGAAGTGGCAGGTGTAGCCGTCCGGGTAGCGCTGGAGGTAGTCCTGGTGCTCCGGCTCGGCCTCCCAGAACGGGCCGGCCGGCACCACTTCGGTCACCACCGGCCCCGGCCACAGCCCGGACGCCTCGACGTCGGCAATGGTGTCCTGCGCGACGCGGCGCTGCTCGTCGTCGAGGTAGAAGATCGCGGAGCGGTAGCTGAGGCCCACGTCGTTGCCCTGCCGGTTCGTCGTGGTCGGGTCGTGGATCTGGAAGAAGTACTCCAGGATCGTGCGGTAGTCGGTGACCGTGCGATCGAAGGTGATCTCAATCGATTCCGCGTGCTTTCCGTGGTCGCGGTAGGTGGGACGGGGCTTGTCGTCGTCCCCGCTGTAGCCGACCCCGGTGTCCACGACACCGGGAAGCGCCCGGATCAGCTCCTGCATCCCCCAGAAGCAGCCACCCGCCAGCAGCGCCTTCTCCTCGACGTCGCTCATGGCACCTCACCTTTCTGTACGCGTCCGTTCGCGCGGGCTCCAGCCTCGCACACCTGCGAGGAAGTCCCACATCTTTCGTCACCATCTTGACAGGTGACGAATCGCATGACAAGTTCGTCACCAGTCAGGGCAGTGACGAAGTCGGTGAGGCCGGCCCGACCACTGTCGAAACACCTGAAAGGGGTTTGTCGTGGTGAGCATCAAGGGTGGACGCAAGCAGCTGGTGACGGGTGTGGTCTCGACGGTCACGGCGGGTCTCGCGCTCGGCGCGTTCGCCCTCAGCGGCACCGCCAGCGGCGCGGCCAAGACCGCTGAGGCCGCCGGAGCCGACAGACACACCAAGCCGACCATCGTCCTGGAGCACGGCGCCTTCGCCGACGGCTCCAGCTGGAACGGCGTCATCGCCCATCTGCGCGCCGACGGCTACCCCGTCGTCGCCGCCGCCAACCCCCTGCGCGGTCCGGCCTCCGACGCCGCCGCCCTGCGTACGGTCCTCGACCACGTCAAGGGCCCGAAGATCCTCGTCGGCCACTCCTACGGCGGCAACGTCATCAGCGAGGCCGCGACCAACGACCCCGAGGTCAAGGCCCTCGTCTACGTCGCCGCCTTCCTGCCCGCCCCCGGCGAGACCGCCCTGGAACTCACCAACAAGTACCCGGGCTCGACCCTCCCCGACGCCCTCGACCCGGTCACCTACCAGCAGGCCGACGGCACCACCGCCACCGACCTCTACATCCAGCAGGACAAGTTCCGCCACCAGTTCGCCGCGGACGTCCCCGCGCAGCAGGCCGCCCTCATGGCCGCCGAACAGCGCCCCATCGCGCAGGCCGCCCTTGAGGAGAAGGCCACCACCGCCGCGTGGAAGACCATCCCCAGCTGGGACATCGTCACCAACCAGGACCTCAACATCCCCGCCGCGGTTCAGCGCTTCATGGCCGAGCGCGCCCACGCGGACACCACCGAGGTCGCCGCGTCCCACTCGGTCGCCGTCTCTCACCCCGGCCTGGTCGCCGACGTCATCGAACGAGCCGCCCGCACCACCGTCCGCTGACCGACCCCACACCGAAGGGCGGCGGGACCACAGCTCCCGCCGCCCTCGGGCGACACCGGTGGGACCGCCGACAGAACCCGCGCACCTCATGGGTGTGCGTTCGCGTCAGAATGGACGGCATGACCTCGCACTCCGACAACCGCGCACTCGGGGCCTTCCTCAAGGCCTGCCGGGCGCAGCTCACACCATCCGAGTGCGGACTGCCCGGGACGGACTCCGCCCGCAGGGTCGCGGGGCTGCGCCGTGAGGAGGTCGCCCAGCTCGCCGTGATCAGCGTGGACTACTACACCCGGCTCGAACAGGGCCGCGTCCGGGCCTCCACGCCCGTCCTCGCCACCCTGGTCCGCGCCCTGCGCCTCGACGACGACCAGCAGAGCTACCTCTACGAACTCGCCGGCCGGACCGACGAGCGCCCACGCCGCCGCCGACCCGCCCAACGCGTACGGCCCGCCATGCGGCGCCTGCTCGACCAGCTCACCCAGACCCCCGCGCTCGTCCTCGGCAAACGCCTGGACGTCCTGGCCTGGAACCCGGCCGCCACGGCCCTCTACACCGACTTCGCCGCTGTCCCGGCCGACCGGCGCAACTACCTGCGGCTGATGTTCACCGACCCGGTGATCCGGGCGATGCACCTGGACTGGGCGCATGACGCCCGGGACGCGGTCGCCGCGCTGCGCATGGAGGCCGCGGCCGACCCCGACGACCCCGACCTCGCCCGCCTCGTCGGCGAACTGACCATCCAGGACCCCGACTTCCGCACCTGGTGGGCCGAGCACCGCGTCAACAGCGCGAGCTACGGCACCAAGCACTACCGCCACCACCTCGTCGGCGACCTCACCCTCGACTGCGACACCTGGGCCAGCCCCGACGACTCCGGACAACGCCTGATGGTCCTCACCGCCGAACCCGGCAGCCCCTCCCACGACGCCCTGCGCATCCTCACCAACTGGACCACCGAGCAGCCCGGCACCGAAACCGGCGAGGGACACGACCTCGTGACAACCCGAGCTCCGAGGACAGCACACCCTGATCGCCTGAGCGCCGCGGAAACCCACCATGCTCCACCGTCGCGAGTGCCGACACGCGTCCCCGGCATGTGAACCCACATGGCGTCCCCTCCCGTATGTGTGGGGGGAAGTGTGAGAAGAGGTGACACATGCTCCACCCGCGATGGTGCCGTCCTGGATCTCGGCGAGGACCTGCCCGAGCACCTGCTGGAGACCACTGGCAAGCAGCTTCGCAAGCTGATGAGCCGGGTCGACGAGGAGGCGTAAGCCTCACTCCGGTCACACCGACCCCTCGCCGGCCTGTTCAGCCGACCAGCGGGCCATTCGGCCAGTCGGTCAGTCGGTTCAGAACCACGGTCGCGACGCGCAGCGCGGCATGCAGTTCCGTCACCTCGGCGACGGTGGGACGGACGACGCCAGACCACTCGCCACGCAGGCCGGGCCAGACCGCCAGCAGGACCTGGACGCCCGCGAGGCCCAGATGAGCGGTGACGTCCGTCCGGTCGGCATCCGTGTGCGTCCAGGACAGCAGGACGCGGCCCTGCGGGACGCGGGACGGTCCGTCCAGCGGCATCCAGGTGGCCATGAGCCTGCCGTTCACCGGCGTCACGATCGCGCCCCGGACGTCGGCCGGCATGGGGTCCCGCGTCAGCGTGGACAGGGCGACCGGCGTCCGATGGGCCTGGGCGCCCCGCACCAGGGTGAGAACGGGCCCGTCCGCGCCGGCCCTCCTGGGACGCCGCCCGGACGATGACGGCCTGGACGATGACAGCCTGGCGGGCGAATGGTCACAGCACGGCCGGCCGCACCTGTGGTACCTCGTCACGTTCTCTCCCCTCCGTGCCCGGTGTGCGAGCTTCATGGCATTCAGTCTTCCGGAGACGGAGTGCCGCACACATCCGTCATCTGACTGCGCTGGGGGGTGCATGGCGCGCGTCAGCCACCGGCAGCCGTGGCTGAGGTCGGGACGGCCGGCTGAACGCGCTCTCGGCGCCTGGGCATCCGGCCGCCCCGACCTCGCGGGGAGGTGGGGAGCCTCGTCCCCGGTGCCGTCAGAGTTCGTCGCCGTCCCCCGGTACGTCCTGTGCCGCCCGCTCCAGCAGCCGTGAGGCGGCGGACAGCGCGTGCTCGGCGTCCGGCGCCGAGTGTGAGGTCACCTCGCACAGTTGGGCGAGGAGCCGGGCCAGCCGGCCATCGCCGGCGTACGTCAGGGCGACGCTGCCCTCCCACAAGGTCTCGCGCAGGCGGACCGGGGTGAACTGCCCGTCGCCGGCGCAGGCCACGAGCAGACGGGACGTGAGGGTCCGCTCCAGCGGGCCCGGGGCCCAGTCGCCACGGTCGAGGTCCTCGGCGAGGGCGGCGGTCAGGAAGGTGAGCCGCTCCACGGTCGGTGTGTGCCGTTCCAGGAGGGTGAGGGGAGCGACTGCGTCATGGGACATGGGTATCGATGGCCTTCTGTTCAGTGCGGGTGGTGTGCCCTGCCCGTCGGACGACACGTCCGCGGGGGGCCTGCCCGAGACGACGACGGCGGACCGCGCCCGGCTCTGGCCGTCCGATCGGTGTCCGGGGCGTGACTCCGCCCCGGTGGCACGTCGGCCCGCAGGACGATGACCGAGCCAGGGCCGAGCGACTCTTCGACGTGCTCATGCGGGGGCTGTGTCCGCCGGTCACCGCGAACACGGGGTGAACCTTCCCGGGTGTCCGGGACGTTCTGTCGGGTGTGATCAGTCATCCTTCCCTGACGCAGGTGCCGCACACCGGGCCGCGGTCCGCGCCCCGCCCGGGTCGTCTCGCGCACGGCAGACTACACCTGCTGCTCACCCTCAACTCGCTGGTCGTCGTGCTCGTCTCGGTCAACCGCAAGTCCGGCAGCACACTCGCGTTCGTCGCGGACAACGGGTTCCTGCGCTGGGTGGAGATCGACAACATGGTGCTCGGCCTGTGCACCGTCCTGCTGTACTACCTGGTCGCCGCCCACCTGGTGACCGACTCACGGCATCGGCGGCACGGTGCCACGGTCGCGCTCGGCACTCTCTTCACGACCGGCGCGTACGTGTACGCCCTCAGCCTCGGCGACCACGAGATCACCAACTATCTGCACGGACGTTTCTGTTCGGAGAGACTTCCCGCGATCTGCCGGGTCGTCGCCTACAACGACGACGTGTTCTCCGACGTCGTCTTCCTCACCGGGTTCACGCTGCTCAACACCACGGTCATGCTGACCCAGTTCCTCTTCCCGACCGACCGTGCCCCGCGCCGTTGGGACAACGTCCTGATCACCGTGAATGCCCTGTTCATCGGCGCGGGCATCACGGCCAACCTGGCCTTCGAGAACGCGGGGTTCGACCCGTTCGTGATCGGCGTGACGGCCGTGTTCGCGCTGGTCCTGCTGAGGATCTCGCCCCGGCAGCCGATCCTGCGCTACTACGGCATCACGTACACCGTCGGGCTGCTGGCCACGGCCCTGATCAAGACCGTGTGATCCGCGGACCGGCCCGGCGGGCAGGACGGCAGGACGGGGCCAAAGGCCGTCCGCCGTACGGTCAGTAGAGGTCCTCGCCCGGGAAGAGGGTGAACAGCCGCACGGTCTCCACGTACAGCCAGACCAGGGTCAGGGTGAGCCCGAACGCGGCCGTCCAGGACTGGTCACGGGACACTCCGTACCTGATGCCGTCCTCGACCTGCCGGAAGTGCAGGGGCAGGAACGCGCCCCGAGGACGACGCCCAGTACCCCAAGGTGAGCCACGAGAACATCGCGGCGATCGTCAATATCGCCGCGACGACGGCGACCGTCGGATCGACTTCAAGGAGTACGCCGAACTCGTCCGGTAGTCGTTTTCGCACCAACCGGGTGACCGCCCCGTCACCGGCCGCCGGTCCTGCGACCGGACGGCTCGGTAACGGGGTGCTGCGTTCGTCGGGGCGGGGCTCAGGCGGGTGTGATGTTGTGGTTGAACCGGAAGACGTTGGCCGGGTCGTAGCGCTTCTTCACCGCGGCAAGCCGGTCGAACCGCTCCGCCCCGTACACCGCGCGCATCGCCTCGACGTCGGTCGCCTCGTCCGGCGAGAGGAAGTTGACCATGTTCCGCTCCGCCGCCCAGGGCGCCAGCCCGTCCACGAGCCGCGCCAGGTCGGCCCGCAGCGTCTCCTCCTGGTCCGGGGCGCCCACCGCGAACGCGAAGACGACATACGGAAGACCCCGGCTCGGCACCGCGTTCGGCACCGCCGGTTCACGGTCGAACGCGCCACCGAGCACCCGGATCTCCACGTTCGCCAGAGTGCAGCCCGACTGCGGGCCCGTCAGCTCCACGAACGCCTGCGCCGTCTTCTCGGAGAACTCCTCCAGGCAGACACTGCGGTCGAAGTACGGCATCGGGTCCACCGGGTCCAGGTGGACCTCCCCGATCGCGGTGAAGGGCTTCTCCCCCACCAGGTCGATCAGCACCGGCGCGGCCGCGCGCAGCGGGGCGATCAGTTCCGCCCCGTCGGCCGCCGATCCGAGGTAGCCGATCCGCAGATGGATCACGAAGCCACCGCGCAACGGCTCGGGCAGCACCGGGATGTCGGGCAGGCGCTGGATGCCTATGGACGAAGTCATCTCCTCCCCCACCGTCGGCAGCCAGGCGCGCCAGGCCTCCAGCACCTGGGCCAGGTGCTCACCGGGGAAGTAGATGCCGCCGCCGTAGAAGCGCGTGACCGGGAACACCTCGAATTCGATCTCGGTCACCACACCGAAGTTGCCCTTGCCGCCCAGCAGCGCCCAGAACAGGTCCGGTTCGCTCTGCGGTGTCACGTGGCGGAGTTCTCCGTCCGCGGTGACCACGTTCAGCCACCGCACATGGTCGGCGGCATAGCCGAGCGTCCGTCCCAGCAGCGGGCTCTGTCCGCCGCCGAGCGTGTACCCGACGACACCGACGTTCGGCGCCGAGCCCACGATCGGGGCCAGCCCGAACTCCGCCGTGCGCGGCAGCACGTCACTCCAGCGCACCCCCGCCTCGACCCGCACGGTGTGTTCCTTCGCGTCGACAAAGATGCGCCGCATCCGCCCCGTCGTGATCAGCAGCCCGCCGTCGGCCGACGAGACCATCTGATGGGCCGCGGACTTCACCGCGACCGGCAGCCCGTGCCGCGCGGCGAACCGGACCGCCATACGGACGTCCAGTTCGCTGATCGCGCCGACCACCACGGCCGGCCGCAGACCGCAGGTCAGGTTGTACGTGGCGCACTCGGCCTCGTACCCCTCCGATCCCGGCTCCAGGACCACTCCGCCCACGGAATGCCGCAGAGCCACCACGTCCTCCGGCCGCAGGTTGACACTTGTCACATCGGACATGTCCGCACTCACCCTGATCACAACCTCACTCACACATGCGGAACGCCCCCGCTCCACGTCCTCGTGCGGAACGGCACAAGAAGGGCAGCGGGCGACGAACCCTGACGCCAGTGAAACGAGCCAGACACACCTATCCGTTCACATGTCCACACTCACATGTCATCGACATCCCGCTGCCCGACCCGGTCGCCCCGGTGCAGAACGGCTTCACCATCGGGATCTCACCGATGCGGCCGGCAAGCCGCGGCTCGCTCAGGATCACCTCGGCCGACCCGTACGCCCCGCCGGTGATCGACCCCCGCTACTTCACCGAGGAGGAGGACGTCCGGGCGGTGCTGTCCGGCATCGCAACGGCACGCAGGATCGCCGGGTCGTCGGCGCTGGCCGAGTGGGGGATCGAGGAGGTCAGCCCGGCGTCCACCGCGGTGGACGAGGAGTCGATCGCGGACTACGCCCGCACGTACTTCGGCTCGTACTGCCACCCCGTCAGCACCTGCAGGATGGGCGAGGACGAGGTGTCCGTGGTCGACTCCGCACTGCGGGTGCGCGGCCTCGACGGACTGCGCGTCGCCGACGCCTCCGTCATCCCCTCCATCCCCTCCAACAACACCAACGCCACCGTGTACGCGATCGCCGAACGCGCCGCCGACCTGCTGCGCCGTTCCTGATCCGCCGGCCGTGGAGCCGCGAACGGCCCGCACCGGACGGCCCGCACCCGATCCGGCCCGCGGCGCTTCTCCCGACGCCCGGCCACCACGGCCCCGTCAGCCCCCGCCATCACGGCGTAAGAGCCCCCAACCATGACGCCGTCATAGCTACGACGCCCTCGGCGCGCCGTCCCGTCACCGCCCGAACACCCGCCGAACTCCCACCGGAGGCCCAGCTCAGGGAGCAGCAAGGGCGAAATCTGGACGTCCTTTAGACTGCAGTGATTGCATGGGCCACACGGAGCCGGGTTGGGGCGCAGCCAGGTCGGCTCACGGCACCGGGCCTCCATATGTCGGCCGTTGGAGGCAGCCCGATGAATGACCTGGACTCGACCGTTTGCCCGGCCTCGAGTCGGTTGGTCGGACGCGACAGCGACCTCGAGTTCATCCACTTCTTCTTCAGCGGCAACTCCGAGGTCCACGGAGCGGCTCTGCTGCTCTCGGGCGAGGCGGGGGTGGGCAAGACCGCGATGCTCGACGCGGTGGCGGCAGGCGCCGTGCGCAACGGGGTCCGGGTGCTGCGCGCGGCGGGCGTGCAGTTCGAGGCGGACATCAGTTACGCCGGTCTCAACCAGCTCCTCGTACCGCTCTTCGACGACTTCGAGATCCTGGACACCGTCCACCGCGACGCCCTGCGGGTCGCGGTCGGCATCGGTGGCGGGCCGGCTCCCGACCGCCTCCTGACTTCCACCGCGGTGCTGTTGCTGCTGCGGCTGATATCTGTCCAGACGCCCCTCCTGCTCGTCGTCGACGACCTGCCGTGGCTGGACCGGGCGACCAACTCCGTGCTCGGCTTCGTGGCCCGACGGCTCGTCGGTAGCCGTATCGGCTTCCTCGCGGCCTCCCGCGAGGGCTCCGACAGTTTCTTCGAGTCGAGCGGTCTGACCGAGTACCGGCTCCAGCCGCTGGACGACGCCTCGTCGGCCGAGCTGCTCACCCTCACGCATCCCGACGTCTCCCCCGCGGTACGGCGCCGCATCGCGACCGAGGCACGCGGGAACCCGCTCGCGCTGGTGGAGCTGCCGACGGCGCTCTCCGCCGAGCAGCGCGCGACCCTGTCGGCGGTGCCCGGCGTACTGCCGCTGAGCGAGCGGCTGCAGTCCCTCTTCGCCTCGCGGGTGGCCGGCCTGCCCGACCGCAGCCGGGAACTGCTGCTGATCGCCGCCCTCGACGGAACCGGCGACCTGGCCTCGATCGAGGCGGCCGCGGCTGGCCGGGCCGCCGTCGACGACCTCGCCCCGGCGGAGCGGAACCGGCTGGTGACGATCTCGGCCGACAACCGACGGCTGTCCTTCCGGCATCCGCTGATCGGCTCCGCGGTGGTGGAGCTGGTGACCGCCTCGGAACGCAGAAGAGCCCACCAGGCGCTCGCCGACGTGCTCAGCGACCACCCGGAGCGCCGCGCCTGGCACCTGGGACAGGCGGCCGTGGGCCCGGACGAGGAGGTCGCGGCCCTGCTGGAGGAGGCCGGGCACCGCCTGCTGCGGCGCGGGGACGCGCTCGGCGCGGTGACGGCGCTGACCCGGGCCGCCGGACTCAGCCCCGCGGTGGCCGACGCGAGCCGCCGGCTGGCGGAGGCCGCCTATGTCGGCGTCGACTCCGGCGGTGAACTGGAGGACGCCTCACGGCTGCTCGCGGGAGCCCGGCTCATCAATCCCACCGGGCAGGAATCGCTGCACGCGGCGGCCGCATCCGCGTTCCTGCTGATCAACAGGGACGGCGACATCGACACCGCGTACCGGCTGCTGGTCGGCGCGATCGAGGCGGGCGGGCACGGCTACGACGCCTCGGACGGTGCCCTCGTCGAAGCCCTGCACCTGTTGGTGCTGCTGTGCTGGTACGGCGGTGACCCCAAGCTGTGGGAGCCGCTGCGGGACTTCGTGGACCGGCTGACCCCACGACCGCCCGAGCTGCTGTGGGTGGTCACCCAGACCTTCGCCGACCCGGCGCGCACCGGTCCCCCGGCGCTGCCCCGGCTGGCCGAGCTGATCGCCACCGTGGGCGACGATCCCACCCACGTGGTACGCGTCGGCACCGCCTCGGTCTACCCGGACCGGCTCGGGGACTTCCGGTGGGCCTCGCGCCGACTGGTCGAGCAGGGCCGCGCCGGCACCGCGCCCGTGCGCCGGCATCTGGGCGCGCTGATGCACCTGGGCCTGGACTACTACCACGTGGGCCAGTGGGACGACGCCGCGCAGTCGGCCGCCGAGGGACTCGCGCTGTGCGCAGAGCACGACTACCGGTTCTTCGCGTGGTACTTCCAGTATGTGCAGGCGGTCGTGGCCGCGGCGCGGGGCGACGTGACGACGAGTGCCGCCCTGACCGAGGAGATCGTCCGGTGGTCGACGCCCCGCGGGGCCCACGGTGCGCGGTTCTTCGCCTGCCACGCCAGGACACTGGCCGCCCTCGGCAGCGGTGACTTCGAGACCGCCTACCAGCACGCCTGTGCCCTCAGCCCGCCCGGCACCGTGGCCCCCTACGTCCCGATCGCCATGTGGGGCACGATGGACCTGGTCGAGGCGGCCCTGCGGACCGGCCGGGACAAGGAAGCCGCCGCCCACGCGGCGGCGATGCGCGCGTCCGCGATGGCCGAGCTGTCGCCCCGGCTGGAGCTGCTGGTACTGGCCGGCGAGGCGCTGACCACGCCCGGCGAGGGGGCCGTGGCCCTCTTCGAGCGGGCGCTGTCCGTGCCCGGTCAGGAGCGCTGGCCCTTCGACGCCGCACGGGTACGCCTCTTCCACGGCGAACGGCTGCGGCGCCTGCGCGCCACGACGGAGGCCCGGGAGCAGCTGACCCTGGCGCTGGAGGCCTTCCAGCGGCTGGGCGCGGGGCCCTGGGTGACGCGGGCGGCGGCCGAGCTGCGGGCGAGCGGCCAGTCCGCGCCGACCGTCGCCAGGCCGGGGCCCGTGGCACTGACCGCGCAGGAACTGCAGATCGCCACGCTCGCGGCGACCGGGCTGACCAACAAGCAGATCGCCGAGCGGCTGTTCCTGTCGCACCGGACCATCGGCACGCATCTCTACCAGATCTATCCCAAGCTGGGCATCACCTCGCGGGCCGCGCTCAGGGACGCGCTCTCGAACCTCGGCATCAGCCAGGACGGCTGACGTCCGCTGACGACTTCGCCGTTGGCTCGGTCGTTCGACGTATGCCGGGCCTCGGGCCCTCGCGCAGAGTTGGACGCGGGGGTGTTCCACCGGTCTGCCCCCCGTGGCCATACCTGACACCGCCCCGCAACACGAGAGGTGAACCGGATGCTCGATGCCTCGGACAGTCATCCGCACATCCACTGGCGTCCGGTTTATCGCCGGCTCGCGAAGCTCAACAGACTCTCCGCGGGCGCTCCGGGAGAGTGCGGCGCGTAGTCGGCGCACCGTGTGCGCCACTGGCGTGCGAGGAGCCGACGGCCGGCACCCGGTGCGGGCGTCGGCCGGTCGAGGCGTGCTGTCCGTTGGATCAGGCGGCCTGGACAGCGTCCTTGGCGGTGGCAGCGGTGGCGGGGTCGGGAGTACCGGCCGCTTCGCGGGTCTTCCGGGCCGGCTTGAGGAAGAGGGCGAGCAGGGTGCCGACGGCGAGGGTGGGGGCTATCGGCCCTGTTCTCGTATAGCTACGGCCAGGTGGCGTGTAGCCCTGCGTAACGTTTGGGGTTGCGGTCTCGACGTCCCTTGGGGGTCCGGTAGGAACGGACCAGAGAACCGGTGTTGCTGTCAGAAGTTTTGACAGCGTTGATTTCAGTTGTCGGCCCGGAGTGCGTTGACGCGGTTCTCGTACTCACGGCGGGCCTTGCGCTGTGCCGGGATCGCCGCGGCGCCGTCGAGGGGCTGGCAGCGGTCGAGGAGTTGACGGTGGACTGCGGGTACGGCGGTGACACGAAGGGTGTAGCCCTGGCCGCGTCGTACCACCTGGCCGTGGTCGAGCACGACCCGCTCGGCGTCGGCGAGTTCGGCAGCGCGGAGGAAGTCGGCGACCTTGCCCGGCATGTCGAGGACGACCGGCAGTTCCGGGGCCGGTGCGCCCGGGTCGGCGGCCGTGTACTCGGGCAGGAGGTCGGCGACGGCGGTGCGGATTGCGCCGCGGCTGACGCCGTGGTCGCGGGCGAGGGCGGCGATGGAGCGGCCTTCCAGGTACGCGGTGCGCACGTCGTCGGTCTTGTCGGCCGGGACGGCGGGGCGGCGTCCGCCCTTGTTGCCTTTGGCTTCGGCGGCCCGCAGTCCGTCGTAGGTGAGCTCGCGCTGGAGGTCGCGCTGGAGTTCGCCGGCGGCGGCGAGGGTCTGGACCATGAACTTCACGGTGGACAGCAGCTCTCCGGTGCGCGGGTGGCGTGCGGTGAGGTCCATCGCGGAGAACGCGCCGTCGTGGATGCGCAGGGCGAGGCGGTCGTGGTGCAGTACTTCGAGGACGTCGAGGATGTGTTGGTTGCCGCGGACGAGGCGGAACATCTCGGAGATGTGCACGGTGTCGCCCGGCCGGGCGTACTTCAGCAGCTCGCCGAACTTCGGGCGCTCAAGAGGGTGGAGGCGGCTGGAGGTGCCCGGGTCCTCCTCGAAGACGACCGGGTCCTCGATCCCGGCCTCGGCCAGGACGAGATCCTGGCGGTCGGTCGACTGCTGGTCGGTCGACACCCGCTTGTAGACGAGATTGGCCACGCTGTCCCTCGCTTCTGCCCTTCATCGGACGCCAGATGCCATCTAACCCTGTCGTCAACCGCCATCGGATCTCATTGGATCCGAGCCGTCACCAAGCCCCGGAAAGACCGGGTTCATTGGATGCCCGCGGCCCCTGTCGTCAAACGAACGTTTGACGACAGGGGCCGCGGGTGGAACGACGGAGTCACCAGCCGCGAACGGCGGCGTTCCGACTGGCGCTGTCCTGTCTCATGTGACCTTGACTCTGTCTCATCCGACGTTGTCCGGATCGCACCTCAGGGACAAGGTCAGATGAGACATCGACTGCTTGTCGATCACCGTGGTATCCAAGGCCAGTGACGGCTACCAAGATTTCCAGCAGGCCCTTCGACGCGGTGCTGTGTGACCTCGACAACGTGATCCGTTTCTATGACACGACGGAGCTGGCAAGGCTGGAACATGTTGCCGGGCTGGCACAAGGCACCACCCTGAAGGTGGCATACGCGCCGGAGACAGATCTGCCCCTGCTTCTCGGCCAGATCACTCAGGAGCAGTGGGTGGAATCCATCGTGCTCCGCCTTGCGTCCCAGGTGTCGCAGGCGCAGGCGCGTGAGCTGGGAATGGCACTTGCTCAAGCGCCGTTCTGGGCCGACGAAGTGGTGGTGGCCCTGCTTCGTCGGGTGCGGGCACACATGCCCCTGGTCCTGGTAACGAACGCGACCCTGGAGTTGGAGAACGACCTGGCATCGTTGGGACTGGAGGACTTCGCAGACCATGTCGTCAGCAGCGCCCGGGTGGGGGTGGCCAAGCCGGACCGCAAGATCTACGAGATCGCGGCTGAGCGAGCGGGCGTCGCGATGGACCGGTGCCTCTTCGTCGATGACCGACTGGAGAACGTCGACGCCGCAGCCGCGCTGGGAATGACTGGCGTGCACTACCGCGAGTCTGAGGATCTCCGCGAGTCGGTGAGCTTCCTGTTGGACGGCCAGGCTGGCTACCTCACTCACCGGCAACATCGAGTGAGACGACACTGAGGAAACGTACCCGGGAGACAACGTCACCTGAGATCAACGGCTGAATCCGTCTCACAAGCCGTTGCATCCGTACAGGTCGCAGCATCGAGGGACGGCAAGATCGAATGAGACGGGACAGTCGCGTACGCCATCAGGAGCCCTTCACCTCACCGTGAGGGGGCGAGTGCCTTCCAGAAGGCGTAGTGGTGGTCGGCCGCGAAGTCGGTGTGCCCGATGCGGTCGGACGCGAGCCGCTGCACGTACGGGCCGCGGGTCGTGAACCGCTTCCACGTGGGCATGCCATACCCGTTCACCTGCCCAGTGCTCGCAAACCGGCTCCAGTAGGCGATCGCCGTGTCCGACAGCCCGGCTTGCGCGGCGTCGAGTGGCTCGAACAGGTCGTTGTCGAACAGGTAGGCCAGGTCGACCATGTGGCCGGTGCCGAGTGAAAAACTCGCCGGCCGTGGCACGCTCTTGAAGTACGGGGACTTGGCCTCGGCAAAGTCATAGGCGTAGACGGGGGTGTAGCGGGCCAGCGCGCGCTGGGTGTCGAGCGCCGCGGTCGACCACTCCGAGTCGGTCAGCACGGCCGACAGTGCGGCCCCCGGCGCCGGGTAGTTCGCAACTGGGTACTCGGCCAGGACTGCGGGAGCGTCCTGGCCGAACTGCTCGGTGACCTTCTTGGCGTACCCCTCGGCGGTCAGCGGCCTCCCTGTCATAATTTCGTCGAGCCCGGCCAGCCCGCTCATCTCGTCGTGAGTGGAGCCGTGCAGCACCGGTACCCGGGCGAACCGTCCGGCGGCGATCGCCCGTGACGGGGCCTCGGGTAGCACCTTGCCGTCCACCACGGGCCGGTAGCCGTCGTGTCCGGAGACGGATGCCTTGATGAGGTCGGCGGTGGACTTGCGCCGCAGGCAGGAGTCGACGGTGCGTGCATCGTCGCAGCCCGCGGCTTTGGCGACGGCGAGGCCGTTGGTCTCCGCCTGCGCGCGGGTGAACGAGCCGTCCGGTCCGACGCAGCCCGCACTCTGCACGATCGCCTTGCTGAAGAGCCCGCGGGCTCCAGGCGATACCAACTGGGCGCAGACGCTGTAGCCGCCGCCCGACTGCCCCATGATCGTGACATTGCGGGGGTCGCCGCCGAAGGCACTGGCATTGCGCTTGACCCATTTCAGTGCGGCCTGCTGGTCAAGAAGGCCAAGGTTGGCCGGTGTGCGCAGGCCGGGCGCGGTGAGGAAGCCGAACGCCCCGAGCCGGTAATTGATCGTCACGACCATCGCGCCCTGCCGCGCGGCGGCCAGCTTGGCCGCGCGATAGGTGGTGCCGTCACCGTAGGTGAAGCTGCCACCGTGAATCCAGACGATGACCGGCAGCCGTCCCGTCGTCCGTCCAGCCGGAGTCGTGACATTCAGGTAGAGGCAGTCCTCACTGCCGCCGTCCTCGATCGAGATGGGCTGGTCGGTCGGCTGCGCGCAGGCACTCTTCGGGGTGCGGGCGTCCAGCGGCGACGCCCAATGGCGCACCGGCTGCGGCTCCTTCCACCTGTGCTCTCCGGTCGGCGAGGCCGCGTAAGGGATGCCTTGGAACGTACGCACCGCACCAGCGACCGCGCCCTGAACCGGGCCCTCGGCGGTCACCACCCGGGCGGGGAGGGCTGGGGCGCCGGGACGCGCGGAGGCCAGGCCGGCCGTGATCACCGTGGCAGCGAGCGTTACGGAGACGGTGGCCGCGGCAAGGGCGGCGACGCGGGACTTCATGGTGCTCATCTGGGCTCCCGTTATCGGCGTGATTTTCGATGCCTGGAACGGTAGCCAGGATTTGGGCAGATGCGCAAGACGTTTGCCTAAGGCGAGTGCATAAGGCGTTCGTCTGGTGCAGACGTTCAGATTGTTGCTAGGGTCCACGTCATGGGAAACCGGGAGAAGCTGCTGGAGGCCGCCAGACAGTGCCTTTTCGCGAAGGGCTACGAGCGCACGACGGTCCGCGACCTCGCCTCTGCGGCGGGCGTGAGTATGGCGGCGATCGGCTATCACTTCGGCTCGAAGGAGGCGCTGCTCAACCAGGCACTCTTCGAGGCACTCGACTCGGGAGACCAGGCCTTCGGGCCCTCGACGGGCGCTACCGACCTCGACGCGTTGTGGCGTCGCCTGATCGAGGCGTTCTCGGTCAACAAGACCTTCTGGCTCGCCAATCTGGAGACAGTCCTGCGTGCGCAGCGCGATCCGGAGCTACGTGAGCAAGTGGCCGCCGGGCTGCGGCAGGGACGCAGTGGCATGGCGCGAGAAGTCACCGGAACCGCCGAGACCGAGCTCCCCGAAGCGACGATCCGCACCGTCGGCTCGGTGCAGCTCGCCCTCGTCAGCGGCCTGATGATGCAGCATCTCACCGACCCCGAGTCCGCGCCCACCGCCGACGAGGTGCTGGCGGGTCTGCGGGCAATGGCCACCTACCTGCCTGAGGAGGCGTGAGGCTCGGTCCCCGGACTGAAGGCACAGGACCGCCACGGCGCCGTCCGCCCCGGCCTTGGGATTGGTAGGCGTCGATAATCCTGAGTGCTGTATTGGGTAGTTCGACGCGACCGCTCTTCACGCTCCGTGACAGTGGAATTTGGTGGGGCGTACATGGACTGTGCTCATAGGATGCGCAGGATCTGCATCGACTACCTGCGGGGGACGTGTTGAGAGAGTTGGCCTGCATTGCTCCCGAGGTGCGGGATCGTCTCGTCGTTCGGTTCGGCGCTGATGTGCTCGGTTGGTGTGACGAGTTGCCCGCTCTCGTCGGTGAACTCGCTGATCGCTGGAATCTGGATCTTGTTGCGACGGCGGGCGGAGGCACCTCGCGGGTGTTCCGCTGCTTGCAGCGTGACTCTGGTGCCTCGGTGTGGCTGAAGCTCACGCCAGAGCCCTTGATTGCCCGCGAGGAAGCCGAAGCACTGCGAGCCTGGGCAGATATGCCGTCGGTCGTCACTCTGCTGGCGGCGGACCCCGCCGCCGGCGCCCTGCTGCTGGAGAATGTGGAACCGGGAGTACCGACGCGGCAGCTTGCTTGGAATTTGCCCGAGGTCGCGGCCCTGCTTCGAGATCTGCGGGTCTCGCCTCCCGTGCCGGGGGAGCACTCGGTGCTGGGGCCTCTCTCACACAGGATCGACTTCCTGTTCGACTTGACTGATCGCAGGCTGGCGGCGGCCCGCGCGAACGGCGTGGTTGCCCCGACGGTGCTTGGTCAGGCCCGAGCAGCGGCCCTGGAACTTGCAGCCAGTGGGCCTGTGGGACTCGTGCATGGTGATCTCCATCCGGCGAACGTGCTGTCTGGTCCGGGAGCCCGCCTGGTGGCGATCGATCCGAGGCCGACGTGGGGCGATCCGGACTTTGACGCTGTGGACTGGGTGCTTGAAGGAGTTGCAGATCCAGCCATGCTGGAGCAGAGGATTGAGGAGCTGGCGGCGCTGGTTCCTGGCCTGTCTCCTCGTCGTGTGGTGGGTTGGTGCCGGGCCCTGGCCGCCCTCATTGCGGTTCCCAGAATGTGTGCGGGGCGGGACGACGCGGAGACCCGGTTTCTCATGGCCCTGGTCGGCGGCTGATCCGCCCGGTGGCTGTGACCGGATCCGCTCGGCCGTTGCCACTGGGTCTGTCAGCTGCTGTGAGCGCCCGGAGCGTAGTTCTTCCAGGGGGCTCCCGCGTCGGTGGCGATGCGGGTGGTGCTCTTGTCGTGGTAGCCCAGTGCCTGGGCGATGACGGGCGCCGAGGCGGAGTGCGACATGCCGGCCGTCGTGGACAACGTCGTCGGTGACCATGCGGACGATCCGGCTGACGGGCTGGGCGAACAGCAGGACCAGACAGGCGGCGAGCCGGACTCTGGGCGAGGTGCTGTCGTCGGCGAGGACCCGTTGCAGGGCGGTGATGCGCTGGTGTTGGCCCATCGGATGGGGGTTGGTGGTCGGGCGGTTCGGGATGGTCAACCGCGGCATCCGGCGGGTCTCCATGCACCAGCGCAGGAATGCCTGTGCGGGGCGCCGGGTGGCGTACTTCTCCGCGTGCCAGGCATCGAGATCGGTCTGGGTGCAGGCGTCCAGCGTGACGTGCCGGGCGGCGAGCCAGACCAGGAAGGCGCCAGCCTGGGTCATCTGCTGACGGGATTCCTGCGTCGTGCTGGTGCCCAGCGGGCTCTTGGCTGCCTTGGCGCGGAGCTTTCGGAGCTGGTGCCAGGTGGCGAAGTGCTGGAGCATGCGGGCGTGTTCGGTGTCGGCTGTGGCGGCGATGCGCTGGGCGAGCCACCGCTCGAACAGCAGGAGCCGACGGTCGAGGTGAGGCAGGACACCGCTGTCCATGAGCAGGTCGCGGAGGTAGGCGGCGGTCCGCCAGTTCGGCAGGGCCTGGATGGCGTCGTGTGTGAGCGGCACTGTTCCGGTGGCGAGATCCCGCAGCAGAGCCGGGACTTGTGGGTTGCGGAGCCAGGTCAGCCGACCCTTCGGGCGATCCAGGCTCACCAAGAGCTGGTGCAGCGGGACCAACTGCGGGTGGATGCGTCCGGTGCCGTCGTCCAGGAGGGCGGTGAGCTGGTCGGAGAGCGTGCAGCGTTCACAGAGTCGGCCCCCGAGGAGCAGGCCCTCGAAGCCGCAGCGGTCGCAGAAGAAGTCACGGCTGGTGTCCGCGCAGTCCCGGCAGATGGCGGCCCCCGCTGAGTTCCGACCAGGAAGCAGCCGTTCGGTGCCGCAGCCGGGGCAGCGGCCCCGGTCCCGCGTGGCCCGCTCGTAGCAGGTGCGACAGATAGGTCCGTCCGACCAGTTCGCGGACTTGGCGGCGCGGCGGCCGCAGCGTGCGCAGGTGCATATGTGCCACCGCTCATACTTCTCGCGGCTGTCGTAGGCCGGACTCACGAGTCGGGGGTGATCCGGGCGCGCTTGGGCCGGATGGTGTTGGCCAGGTCCACGACGTCGGCGCCACCGGAGGCGGCGGTGCGGCGTGGGGCGACGTTCTCGGCCCGGGTGGCGATCAGGTCGGTGGGAGTGACATCGAGAATGTCGCAGAGCGCGGCCAGGACGGGCAGGGAGAGTCGTTCGGGAGTTTGGGTGACCAGGCGCCAGACCTGGACCGAGGACAGCTCGATGCCGCGTTCGGCGAGCAGCGGGGAGAGGTCCGAGGCGGCGAAGATGCCGCGGGTGGCCATCACCTCGCGCAGCCGCCACTGGTAGCTGACCTGGCGTTTCATCAAGCCCTCCTCGCCGGCCGCAGAGCGGCCTGCAACGTCGCGTCCAACGCTCTACGCAGGGTGCGGGTGCGGAAGTCGGAGGACACGCACGTGTAGATCGCGGTCGTGGATGCGTGTTCGTGTCCGACCTGTTCCTGGACGAACCGGGCATCCATGCCCTTCTCGATCAGGTGGGTGACGTAGGACCTGCGAAAGGAGTGGAAGTCGAGTCCGTCGTCCAGGCCGAGGGCGTCCCGGTAGGTGGTGAAGCGGGTGTTCATCTGGGAGAAGCCGACCCGGGCCGAGCGCTCCGAAGGCCACAGAGCCCCGGAGCCGGCAGTGGGGAACAGCGGACGCACCTCCTCGTTCCACTGCTGGAGGATCTCCGCCGACCAGTCGAAGACGGTCAGCACGCTGCGGCGCTTGGGCGGCGAGCCCTTCTTCGCCTTGCCGTGGCGCACGTAGAGGACGCCGTACTCGCCGAACTCAGGGCCTTCGGGGTTGCGTCCGAAGTCAACCGCGTCCAGCATCCGCGTCTCGTTGCGGCGCAGGCCGATGGCGTACGCGGTCTTGAACAGCATCGCGTCGCGGAAGGCGGGCAGCCAGCCCTTGCGGCCCCGGCCGCGGACCCTGCCGACCTGGTCATCTGCGTGGTCGAAGAACGCCTGCAACTCCTGCCGGGTGAAAGCCCGTTTACTCGGGTCTGCCTCGGCTTCCTCCACTTGCACCGCAGTGTTCCACTCGTGCACCACCTGAACCGGATGGGCGCCGAAACGCTCCTCGCAGGTCACCGCCCACCCGTAGGCGGGATCGGTGATGAAGGAGCAGAAGGACCGGACCGATCCCTGGTAATTGCGGAGCGTGGAACGACGCAGGTGCCGCACCGACCGCAGGTCACCCAGCCACTCGTCGACCATCTGCGGCGACCAGGCCCAGGGGAACGTGTCCGCGTGCCGGACAAAGGCGCGTACCACCTTCTCCCGGCCCTCGATCGTAGAGAACGCCAGGTTCCGCGCGAGCTGCTGGTTGCGCCAGCCGTCCAACATCGCCGAGAACACCTGCTCGTCCGGCCGCAGCAGCGGCAGGTCACTGACCAGATGCAGCCCGACAGCCCCCGGCGCGAGCCTGTTCCCACCCACGAATGACTACCCTCCGCCACCTACATCAGACGAAGGAATCTTTCATTAGATGTAATCGCTTGACAAGTTCCCAGCTCAGAAGGCGTGATGCCTTGCATCCGACCCCCTTCAAGCGGCTCAGCTAGTCCCCCTCGGCGGGCTCATGCAAGCCGCTGACCAGTACAGAGCGGTCAAGTTGCCGTCGGTGTGCGATCCAGTCGCAGTGTTGCATCCGATGAAATTGCGGCCACTTGGACCAACGGAACAGCCATTAGCGCTAAGGACTTGATCTTGTTCCCTGGGCCGCCGGGGCGAGGACGCCCTCCTACCGCAGCTCGGCGTTCGGGTGGGGCTGGGACTGGAGCCGTTCGCGCAGGTCGATCTCTTCGGGGGTGAGCGGCTCTTTGGGTCGGCGGATGCGTACGGGCTTGGGCCGCAGCGGCAGGCCGTCGTCCACCGTGGCGGCCTCGGCCTCGGCCTCGGCGAGCGCTCGGTAGAGCGAGGCGACCGAGGGGTTCTTGCCCGCGTTCTTCCCGACCTTGATGGTGAGCTTCTTGGCGATCTCCGGGACGGGGACGCCCTTGTCCTTGAGCGCGACGGCGAAGGTGAGCATGTCGTCGTCGATGACCTTCGGGCGTCCGCCGTGGTTGCCCTTGGACGCGGCGATGACCTGGCCTTCGAGGGTCTTCTCCCGGATGTAGTTGCGCTCGATCTGCCCGGCGACGGCGAGCACGGCGAAGAACATCGCGCCCATGCCGTTGGGGTCGTAGATCCCGGTGAGCGGGCCGGTGAGGAGTTCGAGCTGGATGCCGCCGGCCTGGAGCTCGGCGGACAGGCTCATCAGCTCGGCGGCGTTCCTCGCCAGACGCTTCAGCTCGTGCACCGTGAAGATGACCGGCGTCTCGGGCGCGGCCTCCTTGAACTGGTGGGCCAGCGCGAGCGCCTTCTCCAGCTCGGGCCGCACCTTGACGCGGGTGCTGATCTGCTCCTTGAAGACCTTGTGGCACTCCGCCCGATGGAGGGCTTCGAGCTGGCTCGCCAGCTCCTGCCGGGCTGTCGACGTCCTCGCGTACCCGATGCGGACCGGACGCTCCGTGCGGGGCGCGGGCACGACGGCGAGCGCCGGGCCCTGCTTCCACGCGCGGCCGGGGTGCCGGTCGGTGGGGACGAGGACTTCGAGTTCCTCGCGGAGTGCGGGGACGAGGACGAAGCGGGGAGTGTGGTACTTCGCGGCGGTCTTCCCGCCCCGGGTGCGGCATGCGCTGCCGGCGGGTGCATCACATTTCGCGCAGTCGTGACGCTCTACCGCAAGTGCTGCCTGATCGGGCGTGAGATCCATGGAGGCAGTCCCTCAGAAGTGCCTCGCACAACGTGCGGGTTTTGAGAGGGCTTTTGCGAGTGGCGACCTGCGGAAACGTGATCACCCGGGGGCCGTTCTCAGAACTCTCACAGATGGTCATTTGTGAGAGTGACGCAGTGTGCGGCCGTGGCCTGCGTTCGGCTGAAGAGGAGCTGTGATCGAGTTCCGGCCGTGCGTCTGAATTCGGTGGTCTCGACTGTCAGTGTTCAGCGCAACACTCTGAGCTAATTGTCGTTCAGAGGGGGGCCGATGGCATTCCGGGCCGTGCACGCCGAGTGGGGAACCGTCTTCTCGCACCTGCCCGATCTCGGGTGCGGGCAGGCGTGGGAGGCGGTGTGGAAGGTGAAGCCGCCCGCGCCGATCACTTGCGCCGAGTGCCGGCACCCGATGTACGCGAAGACCTCCCGATCTGGGCTGCGGTTCTTCGCTCACGCTCCGCACGCTCCGGACTGCGGCGATGGCCAGGGCGACGGCACCGACGGGCAGGTTGATCAGGAAGGCCCACCGCCAGGACAGCTGGTCGGTGAAGACCCCGCCCAGCAGGGGTCCGACGATGCTGGCGACGCCGTAGACCGATCCGAACATGCCCTGGTAGCGGCCCGCGTTCGGCCGGGGCGACGATGTCGCCGACGAGGGCGAAGGTCAGCACGATCATGCCGCCGCCCACCCCCTGGAGCACCCGGGCGCCGATCAGCTCGGGCAGGTTCTGTGCCAGGCCGCAGGCCACCGAGGCGATCAGGAAGACCGTGGTCGAGGTCAGGTACAGCTGCTTGCGGCCGAACATGTCGCCGAGCTTGCCCCACAGCGGTGTCACCGCCGTCGAGGCGAGCAGATACGCGGCGCTGACCCACGCGATGTCGTCGAACCCGTTCAGGTCCTCGGCTATCCGGGGCAGCGCGGTCGAGACGATCGTCTGGCCCAGGGCCGCCAGGAGGACCGCCAGGATCAGCGCGCTCATCGCGGCGGCGACACCACCCGCTCCTGGTGACGGGGACTGTTGTGCCTTCGACATCGGAACTTGCCTTTCTGAAAGGGGTGGCAGGAGTGGTGCGCCCGCCGCGGCACGACGGTACAGCCTCACAAGGCTGGCACTATCTGAATTATATGCCACTCCGATGTGGCATATAATGGAGAGTACTACACATGTGAGAGGCGCTAGATGTCTGAGGTTTCACATTCCGCCGCTAGAATCGGTGCGGTGAGAGCCGACGCAGCACGCAACCTGGAAGCCGTCCTGACCACCGGGGCACGCATGCTCGCCGCCGACCCCGGCGCGAGCATCGCGAGCATCGCCGCCGAGGCGGGCGTGGACCGACGCACCGTCTACCGGCGTTTCGCCGCCCGTGAGGAACTCCTCGCGGCCATCTACGAATCGCGGCTCACGGCCATCGAGCGGGCCATCGAGGACGCGCGGCTGCGTGAGGCACCCGTCGCCGTCGCACTGCACCGCTACGTCGAGAACATCATCGCCGTCAACCGCACCTGGCCCGTCGACCTCACCCGCATGCTCGCCGACGACACCGTCCACGCCCGCCGTGACGCGTCCGTCCGCGAGGTCGACGCCTTCCTCGAACGCGCCACCGACGAAGGCCTCCTGCGCCACGGTCTCCCGCAGGGATGGGCGAGCGCGTTGCTGCCCCAGCTCATGCACCTGGTGTCCCGGACGATGCCCGAACTGAGCCCCGCACAGGCGGCGGACGTCGTCGTCGACACCCTGCTGCGCGGCCTCGGAGCGTCCTGACACGAGGAAGGCCCCCGGGGACACATGTATCCATGTGTCCCCGGGGGCCTTCCTCGTGCGTCGGCCGTGCGGGCGTCCCACCGACGCTCATCTCATTCCACGGCCCGTGGGGTCGTGTCCGTGCCGGAGGCGTCCTGCTTCTCCTCCTCGTCGTGCGGGCGCCGGGAAACCACCGGAGACAGCAGCGGCACAGTTCCGGGGAGGTGGACGCGGCGGAGCCGGGACGGTTCGTTGCCGGAGTCGGGGCGCTTCAAGACTTCTCCCATCGGTGCGTTCGCCTTGCCGGTCCCCCGGCGCTCGTGGCGCCGGGGGACCGGACAGGGTGGGTGCTTCGAGCAACCAGCGATGACGCCGACACATTCCAGGGCGAACCGATCCCACGGTGACCGCACGGGCCGATGTGGCGTTCTGACCGCGGCCATCGCGTCCCCGTCTCCGCGCCGCGGGTCCGTCCCGACCACCCGCCCCGGGACGAGATTCACGGCGCCTGGCACCGTCAGCCGCGGCGGACTCCTTCGAGGAAGCGGCCGGCCAGGTCGACGCGCTCGGCGAGAGTGGCCGGCGTCTGCCCGAAGTCCACGAACAGTTCGTGCACACCCGCCTCGGCGGCGGCCCGCGCGTAGTCGACGTACTGGGCGAGGGTGCCCGCCCTCGGCAGCTGTTCGGGGTCGGTCCTCGTGTCGGTGAGCTGGGGGTTGACGCGCAGCGCCATACGCAGGGCGGACGGGTCCCGGCCTGCCTCCACCGCCTCTTTGAGGATGATGTCCCACATGCCCATCAGGTGCGGGAGCGGCATTGCCACGGGCAGCCAGCCGCCGAACCGCCGACCGATCCGTCGCAGTCCGCCGGGCGTGAACGCCGCGAGCAGCACGGGGGGTGCCTCTATGTCCTTCGTCAAGGTGTGACCGTGTGCCGCAGTCGGCAACTCTTGAGCACCCCGGCAACCATCCCGGCTTGACGGGGGTCCTCCATACCAGGCCCCGCTCGGGGCCATCGACGCGAGGGGGAGGAGCGCCGTGGGGGTCCGCAGGACAGCGAAAGGCGTCGGTGACTTCCTGGTTGAGACGGTGGGAGAAGCCGTCGCCGAGGTGATCCTCAGCCTGCTCGCCTGTGCCCTGCTCGGCTGCCTGGCTCTGATCGCCTACCTGAGCTGGTCCCTCAGCCCACGCTTCACCATCGCGGGGGCCGGGCTGCTCACCCTCCTCCTCGCCCACGGCGCCTGGCAGACCTTCCGCACCCCCGCGAAGGGGCGCCGTCGGGGCCTCGCCGCCCTGACCGCTGTCGGTTTCACCGTGACCGCCATGACGGCCCTCTTCCTGCTGCTCTACGCCACAGGGTGCGACTGCCTGTGAGGCCGTTTGGTTCAGTCACGCAAGACCGAGGCTGGTCATGCGGTAGCTGTTTCGGGGATGCGTGACTCGTAGAAGGTGCCGTCGCGGAGCATGGCGAACAGGACGCTGATGCGTTGACGGGCGAGGCGGAGGAGGGCCTGGGTGTGGGTCTTGCCGCGGGCTCGCTGGCGGTCGTAGTAGGTGCGGGAGGCGGGGTCGGCGTTCATGCAGGCGAAGGCGGAGAGGAACATGGCGCGTTTGAGTTGCCGGTTTCCGCCACGTGGGGCGTGTTCGCCGTGGATCGAGGTCCCCGACTGCTTGGTGGCGGGGGCGAGGCCGGCGTAGGAGGCGAGGTGGGCGGCGGTGGGGAAGCTGATACCGTCGCCGACGGTGACCAGCAGGACGGCGGCGGTCCTGACGCCGACGCCGGGCATCGACGTCAGGACTGGGGAAAGAGGGTGGGCCTCCAGCAGGGCGTTGATCTGGGCTTCCAGGGCCCGGCGCTGAGTGTGGACGGCGGCGAGCGAGGCGGCCAGGGAGGGCACGACGATGTCGAGGGTGCCGGTGCCGGGCACGACGACGGTCTGTTCGTCGAGCGCGTCGAAGACGTCGTCGATCAGCCGCTGGGCCATGCGTGGGGCCTTGGGCCGGATCACCTCGACGAGTCTGCGGCGGCCGGCTCTGCGCAGGGCGGCCGGGGAGCCGTAGCGCTCCAGGAGCCAGGTGACGGCCTGGTGGTCGAGGCGCGGGCCGAGGACGCGTTCGAGGCTGGGGTGGAACTGGGTGAGCAGGCCGCGTATCCGGTTCGAGGTGCGGGTGGCCTCGGCGGCGAGGTCCTGGTCGAAGCCGACGAGGACGGTGAGCTCGGCGGTGATCTCGTCGGTCAGCTCCAGCGAGCGCAGGGTGTGCGGCATGGTGCGGGCAGCGTCCGCGATCACGGCCGCGTCCTTGGCGTCGGTCTTCGCCTCGCCCGGGTAGAGGTCGGCGATCCGGCGCATCGCGAGCCCGGGCAGGTAGGCGACCCTGCAGCCCGCGTCCCGGGCCACGGTCAGCGGCAGAGCGCCGATGGAGGCGGGCTGGTCCACGATCACCAGGACGGTGCCGAACTTCGCCGCCAGCTTGTCGAAGACGGCCCGCAGCTTTGGTTCGCTGTTGGGCAGCTGCTTGTCGAAGACCTTCTTGCCGGCCGGGGTGAGTCCGTGGCCGTGATGGGCGCTCTTGCCGACGTCCAGGCCGAGGAACACGCCCACGTCTTCAGTGTCGAACATAGCGCCCTTCCAGGGGTGTTGACGGTGCCGGCCTCGGCGTTGGTGTCGTACTCGCGCATCCACGTTATGCAGACCTGCCATCCGCGAGCTGTCCGGCGTTGCGCCGGACCGGGTGGCGGCCGGACCTCTCATCAGCGTCTCCGACGGCACCTTCCGGGCCCGGTGACACCACCCCCCAGGTCATGCGTTCGACAGGGGGACACAGTCATGCCGGGCCCGGAGGCCAGCGGCCCTCTTGCAGGACCGCGGAAAACATAACTGTGAGAGTTCTTCTGCGGCCCGGGATGGGTTGCTGCCAGGCTCGGCGCTCGTGATCCGGTATGACTCACAACATAACTGGCGCCCC
>NZ_JBEZKL010000098.1:0-28834 GCF_040704695.1 Streptomyces sp. NPDC048411 | reverse complement strand
TTCTCCACGGCATGGGCACGGGAGGCGAAGCGCTTCTCCAGCGTCTCCCGCTGCTCGGCGGGGACGGTCAGTACGTTGATCTTGACTACGCTCATCGCCTCATTCTGCCGGGTGCGCCGGCGCGTCCTTCCTGACCGGCAGTTGGTCAGTGGTTCCTCGCGGTGAAAGGGCCGCCGCCGAAGGCGAGGCGGGCGAAGCGTTCGCCGATGCGCTGGTGGGTGGCGGGGTCCGGGTGCAGATCGTCGGGCAGCGGCAGTTCGGCGTGGTCGGTCTCGCTGTAGAGGTCCAGGCCGTGGAGGTAGTGCAGGTTCGGGTCGGTGGCGGCACGTTGGTGGACGATGCGGGACAGTTCGTCCCGGATCACGGTGAGGGTCAGTTTCCCGGCGGCTGTTTGCGCGGGGTCGCCGGTGGCCACGAACCGCAGCCGCCCTTCGCTCATCGCGCTGAGGTCCGGGGCGCTGGGGCCGGGCGTGTTCTCGTGGATGGCGCAGTAGATGGGCGAGACGATCAGCAGCGGGGTGGTGGGGTGGCCGTCGCGGATGGTGTCGAGGAAACCGTGGACGGCCGGGCCGAACGCGCGCAGCCGCATCAGGTCGGTGTTGACGATGTTGATGCCGATCTTGATGCTGATCAGGTCGGCGGGGGTGTCGCGTATGGTGCGGGCAGTGAACGGGTCGAGCAGGGCACTGCCGCCGAATCCCATGTTGACCAGCTCCACCTTGCCCAGAGTGGCGGCTCGGGCGGGCCAGATCCCGGTTGGGGTGGCGGCGTTGGAGCCGTGGCTGATCGAACTGCCGTGGTGCAGCCAGACCTTGCGGCCGCTGGGCGGTGGTGTGTGGACGGGGGCGTTGGTGCGCAGGGCGACCAGCTGAGTGGTCTCGTCGTGCGGCAGCCAGATCTCGACGTCCTTCTCGTCGTCGGGCAGGCCGGTGAAGCGCAGGGTCTCCACCGGCCCGGGCCGTGTTTGTGCGGCTCCGGAGGCCATGTCGATGGTGACCGTGTCGCCCTCGGTCGCGCTGGCCCGGCCCGCGAGCCGCCCGTCGACGAGGAGCTCGTACACCCCGTCGGGGCGTGGCGGCGCTCCGACGTAGACCCGTTTGGTGGCCACGACGTCCAGCTCGACGGCGGTGGCCCGGGTGCGGAAGGCCAGCCGCACTCCGGAGGGCTGTGACTCCGCCATGGCCAGCTGGCTGTCGGGGATTTGCTGCCGGGCGCGCGCGGGCAACCGGTGGGGCAGTACACCGCGTTCGGTGCGCTCCAGGTCGAGGGCGCCGCGCAGGAGGCCCGCGGTGATGGGGGTGGTGGTCCAGTCGTGCTCGGTGTTCATTTCGTCGGTCTCTTCGATCTGGAGGGTCAGTTGGCGGGGGCGGCCGGAAGGGCCTGGTCATGAGGTGGTGGGCCAGGTGCGCAGCAGGACGTCGAGCGCGTTGAGGATCTGGGTCCAGCTCTCCTGCGAGTCGGGGGCGCTGTGGCTGAAGCCGCCGGCGGTCTCCAGGCCGACGTAGCCGCTGAAGACGCTGCCCAGCAGCCGCACCGCGTGTGTCTGGTGCGGTTCGGCCAGGTTGTATCCGCGAAGGATCGCCCGTGTCATCTGGGCGTGCCGGACGCCGGCGCTGGCGGCCGCCGTCTGCGGGTCGAGCCGGAACTGGGTTGCGGCGAAGCGACCCGGGTGCTCGAGGGCGTAGTCGCGGTAGACGTTCGCGAAAGCGCTCAGGGCGTCTTTGCCGGCCCGCCCGGCCACGGCGGTGGAGACCTGGTCGGCGAGTTCCTCCAGGGCGAGCAGGGCGATCTTGGTCTTGAGGTCGTGGGCGTTCTTCACGTGCGAGTACAGGCTCGCGGTCTTGACGCCGAACCGCCGGGCGAGTTCCGCGGGGGTCGCCTGCTCGAAGCCGACCTCGTCGGCCAGCTCTGCCCCCGCCCGGACCAGGCGCTCCGTGGTCAGTCCTACCCGTTCGGCCCGCGCCATGTTCATCCTCCGAATCGCTTCTCATCCCTGGCATCGATGATTATGCACTTGCCTAATCGGATTAGGCAAATTAGCGTGTCTTTTATGAAGCCGCTGACTGAGCAAGAGATCCGTACCGCGTTTGTGAACTGCACCAAGGGCGAGGCCAAGCGCCTGACCTTCCCCCGCGACCTGGCCGAGCAGTGCTGGGACGACCTGGACTTCCTGGGCTGGCGAGATCCCCAGGCCCCCGACCGGGCCTACCTCGTGGCCGAGCTGGACGGTCGCCCGGTCGCCGTCCAGCTGCGTTCCTCCGACGTCGGCTCCTGGCAGACGCGACGCAGCATGTGCTCGGTGTGTGTGACCACCCATACCGGGGGCGTTTCCCTCATGGTCGCGCCGAGGTCCGGGAAGGCCGGGCAGCAGGGCAACTCGGTCGGCGTCTACATGTGCAGCGACCTGGCCTGCTCCCTCTATGTACGCGGGAAGAAGGACGCGGGCATCGGCGCACGCCTCCACGAGTCCCTCACCCTGGAGGAGAAGGTCCAGCGGACCGTGGCGAACCTTGCCGCGTTCATCGCCAAGGTGACCGCGTGACCCGGGTTCGCCTCCCGGTCCCACCCGTATCGCCGCCGCTGCCCGGCCCTGAAGTGGCTGGCCGAGGCAACGGCTCGCAAACTGATCACTGCCCTGGCCGTCCCCTGATCTTCGCTCAGCCCTCATCTGCCCCGTTGCCGTCGTCGTCGAGGCCGGGGGCGTCCGGGTTGCGCAGCGGACGCAGGCCCTCGTGTGGGACAGAGGAGATGAGGCTGTAGCGGCCCAGGACGTTCACGTTTCGTTGCTTGAGCGGAGACAGTCGTGCGACGTCCTCATCGCGGATGTCGTGGCCCTCCGAGCGGAGCTGGGTGACCGCGGCGAACTGGAGCATCGACAACGCCATGGCGCACGTGAGCAGTACAGTGAAGCTCCGCCATCTTGAAGTGGCTGGTCAGCAGGGGTGGCGTGGCCCCGTTTCGGGGTGCTCGTGCTGGTCGTGGGCGGCAGTCTGGGGTGTGGATCGTCTGGCGGGGTGGGTTTGTGGATTCCCGTCCGTCATAGCGGGTGCCGCTCCCGGCCCATGATGGATCCCGAGGTGTTGGAGCGGATCGCCGCGCGGCGTGCGGAGCTGGACGTACTCGAAGAGCAGCTGGTCAAGCAGCTGTCGGAGGTACGAGGTGAGCGCGATGAGCTGGCCGTGGCCGAGCGGGTGTGGCAGAGGATGAGCGAGCAGGTCGCCGTGGAGCGGGCGGAGGCCGGGTCGCCGGTGGTCCAGGTGGCAGGTCGGGTGGTGCGGCTGGTCCCGGACCGTGCGCCAGGGGTGGCTGAGTCCGGACTGCCGGAGGAGTACCAGCGCATCCTGACCGCGGTGCGGCAGGCCGCCGGCCCGGTCGCCACCCGGCAAATCGGCGAGATGCTCGGCCTGGACACCGGGGTACGGGGCAGGCTGGAGCCGTTGCGCGGGAAGCTGGCCGACCGCGGCTGGCTGCACAAACGACCCAACGGGAAGTTCACCGCCCGCCCGTGACCACGCCGCACGGCGACGGGGGCGTAACCGAGGTGCCCCCGATGGCTGTTGGAATTGTGTGACCAAGACCAAAGAGCACACCGGGGACACCGTGTCCCTGGTCTACCAGTGCCGCCTGCCGCTGTCCACGCACACCCTGACCTACCTCGCCGACCTGCTGCGAGGCCATCTCAAAGCGATACGGTCGAGGTGGCGGGCGCTGCCGTCCGGGAGGATCGCGGTGATCGTCCTAGCCGTGCTGCGGCACGACCAGCGCCTGGTCGACCTGGCCGGCGGCAATGACGTGTCCGCCACGACCGTGCGGCGCTGGCGCGACGAGCTGCTCGGGCTGCTCGCCGCGAAGGCCCCGCGGCTGGACCGGGCCTTGAAGAAGATCGCCAGGTGGGGTGGGGAGGTCGTCCTGATCGACGGCACCCTCATTCCCACCGAGCGCCGCACCGGCCGCGCGAACCACCCGAACTACTCCGGCAAGCATCGCCGCCACGGCCTGCACGTGATTGCCTTGACCGACGAGCGGGGCCGTCTGGTGTGGATATCGGCCGCCCGGCCCGGCCGCACCCACGACATCACCGCCACCCGTCGCGACCACATCCTGGCCCACCTGCGCGCCGCCGGCCTCGGCGCCCTGGCCGACCGGGGCTTTATCGGCCTGGACGACGACCCGGACGACCCCGTGGTCGTCACCGGCTTCAAGGCCACCCGCGCCCGCAGGCTCGCACCCGCCGAGGAGGAGGCCAACCGGGTCCTGGCCGCCGGACGCGCCCCGTCGAACGCGGCTTTGCCCACCTTAAGAACTGGCGGATCCTCACCAAGCTCCGCACTGACCCCGCCCGCGCCACCCACCTGCTTCGCGCGCTGCTCGTACTGACGAACATCGAGGCCACTACAGGAAATTGATCTCCACCGCAGGCAGCCCATGACCAGCACAAGCACCCCGGAACGGCGTCACCGGGCCGGGATCGGCTGAGTGAGGTTCACCGGGTTGCCGTCGGGGTCCTGGATGTGGGCGACGCGCTGTCCCCACGGCATGTTGTTGGGGCCGCTGCGGACCGAGCCGCCCAGCGCAGCCACCCGGCCGAGCGTTTCGTCGACGTCGTCGACACCGATGCTGAGCAGGATCCGCGACGCCGCCCCGGTCCCCGGGTTCGCCTTGGCCACCAGCCCGAGGTCGGTGTCGCCGATGCGCAAGCCGAGATAGAAGACCGGGCCTTCCGCCGGCACCCGGAAGATCTCCTCGGCGCCGAACAATCTCGTATAGAAGCCGAGCAGAACGTCGTGGTCGGCAGTCACGATCACTGGCTGGATGGTGGACATGGCACTCCTGTCGAGAACGGTCGTGTCGCTGAGTAGACCGTTCGAGGACGGTGAACTCATCGGCAAACCCACCCCGCCGGACGATCTACACCCCAGACTGCCGCCCACGACCAGCACGAGCACCCCGAAACGGGGTCACGCCACCCCTGCTGACCAGCCACTTCAAGATGGCGCAGCCACAACGAGCGCCGACAGACCGCCGAAACTTCATATATCGCCCTCTGGCCGCTGCACCGCAGTGGCCTGGTCGGTCAATCCTGCATCCGGACCCGGCAGGCGAGTTGGAGGGCGAAGGCGGTGTCGGGGTCGGACAGGTCGGCGCCGAGGCGAGCCGTGATGCGCCGGATGCGGTAACCGACGGTGTTGGGATGAAGGCGCAGCCGCGCGGCAGCCGCCTTGAGGGAACCGCGGGCGTCGAGGTAGGCGCCGAGGGTGGCGATGGCCTCGGCGGCATCGGCCGTGCCCAGGGTGTCCAGCGGGGCGAGCAGTTCGTCGACCGCGCGCCGCGAGAGTGGCGAGCCCGAGATGGCGGCGAGGATACGGCTGAGTCCGGTGGCGTCGAAGGCGTGCACGGGGATGTGCTTGCGTGCGGCCACGTCGGCTGCGGCGCGGGCTTCGAGGGCGGACTGCCGCAGGCCGTCGATGCCGCGGTGCGCCGTGCCGATCCCGATGTGCACGACGGCCTTGGGGTGCTCGGCGGCGATCGCGGCTCGTGCCGAAGTCACTGCCCCGTGGATCCGGGGCCCATGTACCTCTGCGCGGGCGGTGGCGACCAGGAGGAGGTCGGCTCCCATCCGGGCGATGTTCCACCTTTCGGTCGTGGGGTGGGGCGTCTGGTGCACGAGCAGGGCAAGGGTGTCGGCGAGTCGTCGGTCCTCGGCCAGGTCGGTGAGCGCCGTCCCGGGGCCGGGTTGGGACTCCCCACGGGTGCGGACCCACACCACGATGTGGACCTCGTCGACGGCAAAGCCCAGCATCCGGGCCCGCTCGGCGAGTTGGCCCGCCTGGGCGCGCTCGGAGACGATCAGTTCGGAGACAACCTCCGAACGGGCCTGCCCCGGCGCGGTCTCGCGCTCCAGCGCCCGGGTGCGCTGCAGGGAGACGGCCGCGGCCACGGCCGGGAGCACGAGGCGGACCGCGTCGTCCCTCGGTCCGACGACGCTGCCGCGACGGCGTCCGGCCACCCACACCGGCTCGCCGTCGTTTGACGTGTCGCTCAGGGTGAGCGTCCGGCCGAGCGCGTCGCTTACCCGCGTGAGCAGGTCGGCGGGCGACTCTCCTGGTGTGCGGAGCGCGTCCAGTGCGGCGTCGGCACGGGCAAGTGCGTCGGCGGCGTCGCCGCGGATCACCTGCCCGAGTTGCAGCACGACCTTTGCCACGTCCACGTCTTCGGAGACGGAGAGCACGGCGAGGCCGGCGCGCTCGGCGAGCCGGACGGCGGTGCGGGGCAACTCGGGGACGCCGATCAGCAGCAGCGCGGGCACGCCGCGCTCGGCGGCGGTGCGGATGGCGACGTCGACCTGGTAGCCGGCCGCGCGCGCGGCGGACCGTCCGGTCACCACGGCCAGGGCCCCGGGCGGCACGCACTCCAGTGACTGCAGCGACTCCACGGCGGCGACCGAGGTCAACTCGGTCGCCGCCGTCGGCCCCGCAAGGAGCGCGAACGGCACCAGGGACCCGGGTTCCAGCAGGTCGGCCACGTACGGCATGGCGGGAGTGTGCCAGGAGCACAACGATCTGGAAAGACTTGTGTTGCTGCCACTGGCCAGTGTGTTCACGCGTGCGACACCCTCATCGGCATGCAAACCATAGATCGGATCACCCCCGAAGATCTGCCCGCGTTCGCCCGTGGCTGCGGAGTGCTGGGCACCGGCGGCGGCGGGAGCGTCGACAGCGGCCTGCCGGAGGTGGCCCACGCCCTGAGCAAGTACGGTGACGTGCTGGTGGTCCCGCTGTCCGGGATCCCGGACGATGGGCTCGTTCTGCCGCTGTCGGGGATCGGAGCGCCCACCGTCGCGCACGAGATGCCGATGAGCGGCGAGGAGCCGGTGCTGATCGCGGCCGAAGTCGAGCGGATCTTCGGCCGGCCGGTGTCGGCCGTGATGGCCAGCGAGATCGGCGGCGGCAACGGCGTCAGCGCGGTCGCCTGGGCGGCCCGGCTGGGCGTGCCACTGGTGGACGCGGATGGCATGGGCCGTGCCTTCCCCGAGGTTCAGATGGTCTCGCAGCACGTCGCGGGCCTTCCCGTCAACCTGATCGTGCTGGCCGACGTGCAGGGCAACCTCACCACGATCCGCCCGATCGACGGCCTGTGGTCCGAGCGCATCGCCCGGGCCGTCACCGTTGCCTGCGGCGGCTCGGCGCTGATGGCCGACTACGTGCTGACTGGCAGGCAGCTGCCCGGCGCGGTGGTCGAGGGCACGGTCAGCGCGGCCGTGCGGATCGGCCGGACCGTGGCGGACAGTGGTGAGCCGGTGAAGGCCCTTCAGGAGCTGCTGCAGGCCAAGAGCCTGATCACCGGGAAGGTCGTGGACGTGGAGCGCCACACCGGCGGCGGCTTCGTGCGCGGCAGCCTGATCGTGGACGGCACCGGCGCTGACCGCGGGCGGATGCTGCGCGTGGAGATCCAGAACGAAAACCTCGTCGCCTTCGAGGACGGCCATGTGCGCGCCTGTGTCCCCGACCTGATCACCGTGGTCGACGCGGAGACCGCCGACGCGATCTCGACCGAGTCCCTGCGCTACGGACAGCGCATCACGGTCCTGTCCTGGCCCTGCGACCCGCTGTGGCGCACCCCGCGCGGCCTGCAGATCGCCGGACCCCGGGCCTTCGGCTACGACCTCGACTACACCCCGGTGGAGGAGCTGCGATGACCACCACGACCACCATCCAGGCCCACGTCCCGATCCGCACCGGCCGGAGCCACCGCGATCTGCGGGTCGGCATCGATGTCGGCGGCACCAACACCGACGCTGTCGTGCTCACGGGCGACGGCAAGGTCGTCGCCCGCACCAAGCAGGCCACCAGCGCCGATGTCACCACAGGCCTGCGCAGCGCGCTGACCGCCAACAGGGCCTCTTGTTTCTCGCTGGCTTCAACAACCGCGAGCTACCAAGGGGCCCTTCCTTCATGCACGCACGGCGGCCAGCTCACCCGATCCAGGACCCTGTTCGATCAAGAACGACCGCACGATCGGAAAGACAACGGCTTGTAACTTGCCCCGATATGCAGAGCTTGATTGTCCAGCCTCCATAGTCCCCATTGACCAGTTGGCCTCTTCTGACCTCACCCTCGAGTCACATCGATCCTGGCTTCCGGACGCCTGGCTGGTCGAGCCGCGCACCGGTGGATACGTACATCGGCCCGCTTACGATCTTGCTTCTCTCGCTATCTTGGGGGAGCCCGGGGAGGACACCTCGGTTAGCCTCGATCGTTTATGAGGGACCGTCAGCTTGGTGACGGGCCCTTCGTGGTGTGGCTGGTAGTGGTTGTTGGGGTTCGGGTAGGCGGACGGCCCGGCTGTCGCGTCGGGTGGGCGCCGGGTTCCATGGTGCCGGTGGGGTTGTGCGGGCTTGTCGGGACGGGTGGACTTGCTGGTCAGCCGGGGTTCGGCAGGCTCTGGAGCCGGTCGAGGGCATCGGTGATCACGTTGGTCCAGGGCCAGGTGCGGGCGAGCTTGAGCCCGGGAAGTACACGAGCGAGGTGTACAACAGCCTGTGCGACCGGCTGGGCGTGGTGCAGTCCATGGGACGAGTTGGATCAGCCCTGGACAACGCCGCTGCCGAGTCCTTCAACTCGCTGATCAAGGTCGAGTACATCCACCGGCACCTCTTCGCCACCCGCACCGAGGCCCGGCTGAAGATCGCCACCTGGATCACGGACTTCTACAACCCGCGCCGCGGACACAGCGGGGCCGCCGGCCTGCCGCCCATCGAGTTCGAACGCACCATCAGCGAAGCACGTGAGAACCACCATCAGAAGAACCAAGCCGCATAAGGAAGGCCTCTACGTTTCCGGGGGATTGACAGGGTGCACGAACACCGTCGTGAAGTACGAAGTCGCTCCCTGATGTCAGTGGGTGGTGCGATCCTGCCCGCCAGACCACTTCGGGAGGCGGTGAGTCCGAAAGTGTTCGAAGGGCGTACCGAGATGAGATTCGGCTGTGGGGTCCCGCGAGACGCTTCGCTGGTGATGATGCACTTCGGTCACGACTTGGGGAAGTGGATGGGTCTGTCGTGTACCTGCGGTACACGCTGTGCCTATGGCGAGACGATCACAGGTCCGGACGGGTACGCCGGGCGGCTGCCTTCTCAATGGATGCCTGACCGTTCTGGGACTGCTGCTCGTGGCCGTCGTCGGCGTGTGGATCTGGCTGGAGACACAGCCGGCGCGTGATGAGGCCCAGGCGCGCAAGAACCTGCGGGAGAACGTCGAAGTGCTCCGCGACCGGCTGGGCGAGGCAGCGGCCGACGGCAGCCTTCCCGATACGGAGATCGTCCAGGTCTTTCCTCCCTCGAAGCCCGCCAAGGGCTTCGTCGGCGTGACGCGGCAAGGCGAGGCGGTCACCGTGGTCGCGGAAGTGCTCGGTCAGGGGCCGCCACGGGCCTTTATCTTCGCGTATGAGCGGTTTGTGACAGGCTGTTACGCCTTCGAGGTGCCGCCCCCGGCCCCCGGGGCCCCGCGGCCCTCCATCCGGGAACTACCGCAGGAGGCGTGTGCGGCGGGCGCGGCCACGCTCCCCGGACCCGATCGTCGGGATCAACAGTCACATGACTCGAAGTAGTCCCTCAGAGAGGGAGACCGGCTCATCTCCGCACAGAGTCTGTTCGAATCCAGGGATCACTCCAGTGCCCGGGTTTGGGAGGCACCCAGATCCACGGTCGGGTGATGTTCACGAGTTTCGTCAGCACCACGGTCCTTGCCAGGACAGCTTCGGGATGCTCTGTGGAGGGCACTGGACTCGACTGGCCGGAGCGGCGGCATAACCGCTAAGCCTCGATCCACCGATTTGAAGCCTGTGGACAACACTTCCGGGAACGAGGAGGTGCCTCGTGACCTGCGATGATGGGAGTTCTTCACGCTTCCACCAGGCACGATCAGCAAGGCACCTCGTAGATGCAAGTTTCGCACAAGCCCGCAGCCGTTTCTGCCGCGTTCGATGATCCGAATCTCATCGCGCAGGCCGGGCTGGTTCCGGTGATGCGGCTGGCCGAGCGGTGCGGTCTGCCGCGCCTGGTCGCCGAGAAGGTGAAGCTGACCGGCGCGAAGAACGGCGCGGGCGCGTCGGCGCACGCAAAGGTCACCAGCATCGTGGGGGGCATGGTCGCGGGTGCGGACAGTATCGATGACCTGGCAGTCCTGAGGCACGGTGCGATGCCGGTCGTGTTCGGCGGCATCCGTGCCCCGTCCACCCTGGGCACGTTCCTGCGCGCGTTCACCCACGGCCACGCTCTGCAACTCCACGCCGTGCACCGGAAGTTCCTCGGCGAACTGGCCGCGCATACCCCGCTGCTGCCCGGCTGTGGCGAGAAGGCGTTCATCGACGTCGACTCCACCCGTAAACGGGTCTACGGACGGGCCAAGCAGGGCGCCGAGTACGGCCGGTTCAAAGGCATCAGCACCCTGCACCCCCTCCTCGCCACGATCTGCACCCCCAACTCAAGGCCGGTGATCGCCACCGTGCGGATGCGACGAGGCAAAGCAGCCGACTCCCGAGGCGCCCCGAAACTCGTGGCCGAGGCCCTGGCCACCGCCACCGAGGCCGGCTGCACCGGCATGCGCATCCTGCGCGCGGACTCCCAGTTCTACAACGCCGGAGTCATCGCAGCCTGCCGCCGGGCCGGAGCCCACTTCTCGGTCACCTGCGGCATGAACCCCTCCATCAAACAAGCCGTCCACAGCATCCCCGACCATGCCTGGCAGCACATCACTTACCCGACCGCGGTACCCGACCCCGAGACCGGTGAACTCATCTCGGACGCCGAAGTCGCCGAGATACCCGACTACACCGCCTTCGCGAGCCGAAAGAAAGCGGAGCGGGTCACCGCGCGGCTGATCGTGCGCCGCGTCCGAGACCTGGCCAAACCCGCCGTCATGGGTGAACAGGGCGAGCTGTTTCCCGTCTGGCGCTACCACCCCTTCTTCACCGACCAGCCCGCCGCAACCCTGCAGGCCGAGCGGGAACACCGCCACCACGCGGTCATCGAGCAGGTCATCGCCGACAACAGCAAAGCCGGAGCCTTCGCACACCTGCCGTCCGGGCACTTCCACGCCAACGCCGCCTGGCTCACCCTGTGGGCGATGACCTACAACCTGCTGCGGGCCACCGGCGCACTGACCTCCGCCTTCCACGCCAAAGCCACCACCGCCACCCTCCGCACCCACCTCGTCCAGGTCCCGGCCCGGATCGCACGCTCCGCACGACGCATCACCCTGCACCTGCCACACAACTGGCCCTGGCAGCACGCCTGGACACACCTCTTCGGCACCGTCCACGACCCACCCGCACAGGCCTGATCCCCCTGACCACCCCGCCCGCCAGGGCCCGACCGGAACCGAACCCGTGGAAAAGCTGGGCAGACCAGCAGATACCACCTGCCCATCCACGACCACCGACCGAAACCAGCTCACAAAACGATCAAGAGATCATCTTCAGAGCGCGTCGGTGGATCAAGGCTAAGTAAGGTCGCGGCATGGGTGGGGAGAGTGAGGTGCAGGGCGCCCGAAAGAACGGTGTCCGCACGTGCCTGAGATGCGAGGAGCCGCTACCGGAAGGCGTGCGGCGCATTCCGCGGTTGTTCTGCTCGCGCAGGCATGCGGTGGAGGGAGTGCTTCTTGCACTGCTCTTCGTCGTGTTGGTCGTGCGGTCACTTCGGCACTGGGGAGTTTTTGACTGAGCGGGGCACCTACGGTTCGGGGTAGGCGCAGGGAACGCACATGCCGAGGGACGGCGGGATGACGTATCCGGCGTCGGTACGGCAGTGCGGGCAGGTGCGGCGGGCGGTGTTGGCCTTCGTTTCTTCAGCACGAACGCGCTGATGCTCTCTGGACTGGTTCTCCTGGGCGTGGGGCAGATGCGTGGTCGCGCCGTAGAAGCTGACCGGGCTCTGCGGGGTCGACATACTGCGGTAGCGGCCTCGGTCAGCTGTCTGGCCGGGGCCGATGTGCATGTGCGGGTCAGTTTCCGGTGCGCAGGTGTTCCTGCCGGGCCTGGACCAGGCCGCGCCATGCGGTCCGGACGTGCTCTTCGCTCTCGGTCCAGCGGATGGCCGACGGCCCCGGCAGGGGCAGGCCGGCCATGAAGTGAGCGATGTCCGTGAAGTACGCGAAGTTGCCGCTCGCGGTGAGCTCGCGTAGCCGGCCGATGGTCACAGCCACGTCCTGGTCTTCGCCACGGACGGCGTGGTGGAAGGCACCGGCGAGCTCCCTCCGACCCACGCGCGCAAGGTGACAGCTCAGGCAGAAACGTAGACGGTTCAGTCCAGACGGTCGTATGCGCCAGGTTCCCAGTCGGCGAACAGCGTCAGTGCCTCCGCCGTCTCGGTACGTTCCGGCGCCGTGGCGGTGGCCGGCCACCAGTTCTCCACGTGATGGGCGTCCACGAGGACAAAGTCCCGGTATCCGTCGAAGTCGCCGGGGTCGTCTGCCACGCCGATGTGGATGGGCGCGTCATCGGGCAGGTCTTTGAGTGCGTCGCGGAGCTGCGCGGCGTTCCAGATCTGCGGGGTGTGCTCGAAGACGTCAGTCATGGGCACAGAGTGCCGGACCGGGCCGCGTTGCCGGTGGAGACACGGCTGCGCCCTCTGAAGTGGTGCCGCCGACAATCAGAGCAGATATCTGCGGAAGCATCAGCCTTGTTCGCGCCACGTTGCCCCGGCCCAGGAAGAGATCTCACCGTTCTTCGACACCCCGGCGAAGATCAGCTTCTGCCGGTCGGAGGCCTCGATGGCTTCGCGGACCCGGTCGTCATGCCAGGCGTTGACAGTGCTGCGGTCGATGATCCGCTGTCCGGCCGCAGCGCCTGGACCAGCTCGGCGGCGGTCGGCCCCCACATGCTGTCGGCCGCGGTGGTGGTGACGACCAGCGGGATGCCCAACACGGTCGCCCCGCGTGCCAGCGCCACCACGTTCTGCTTCAGTTCGCCGAGCGGGATGTCCCGGACGCCGGACAGCAGGCCCACCTGGTGATCCACCAGCACCACGGCGACGTTCTCGCGGGTGATCGGCTCCAGAAACTTGCTGTGCTCGCTCATTTGCCGCTCCTTCAGAGGTTGAGCCACAGCTTTGGCAGTCAAGTTTAGTGGCCTTGAAGCCACGCCTCGGCCCCCGGAGCGCAAGCACTGGACTCGACGTAGCCGGTGGTGAGGTGACGATGTCCGAGCCGGTCGGGCGGGGGGACTGAAATCGCCGGATCACCGGTCGTACAGCACAGTGACGGTCGAGCGCGGAGCTGTCGATGAGCAAGGGGCTACCGGGGGCCGTTTGCAACAGCGCCCTGCACGGGACTGGAACCCGGAGCCGGTTCTTGGTCGCCGCGGTGCCGGTCGCGCTGAGCTCGGGTGAGAAACGCACGAAGCTCACCGGCACCGGGCCGGCCGTCGTACCGGAGGCGAAGGTCCATGACGCGGTCACGCGGGTGGTGGCTCCGGTCGCGTCCCTGTGGTTCACCGTGCTGGTCATGCGGTACGACGCCTGCGCGGAACGCTGCCGGGTGAGTCCGGTCGGGGCGTGGGTGCCGGTGAAAGTCTGGCCGAGCGCGTGGCCGACGGTGTCCGTCTTCCAGCAGGCGCCGAACGACTGCTTCACGGGCCCGGCTTCGGCCTCGGGTCCTATGTGGGCCACGCGCAGATTCGGCGCGGAGTTGCGCCCCCTGCCCGTAGCGTTGGTCACGGGGCAGGAAAGCCGTCCGGCGGGGCGCGGCTCGCCCACGGCCGGGTCTGCTTACCGTACGGGGACACGCCCCGAGGTCCGCACATTCCAGTCGCGCAGCTGCTCGCCCTCGTGATGCCGACGGCCGACGTGCGGCCTGCCTGTAACACGACCCCACAGCACCGGTACGGACGAGTCACGCAGAGACGAAGAATCGCGGGCTGTCGGCAGTCCCGAGTGATGACCGGTTGGCCAAATCGATCCCGGCCCGTGACAGGGCCACCAGGTGGAGGAGCCGCTCCCGTTCCCAGCTCGCGAGCCGCTCCGCCGGCAGGTCTCGGCCAGGTGACCATCCACCCAGTGCCGCCGCGAGCCCGGCCGCGTCGGCGAAGGCCTTGGAGGTTCCGGAGGCCGTGTGAGGACGGACCGTTCCGGCAGCGTCACCGATCAGAGCCACGTGGTCGGCGATCATCCGGTGAGGCGCCAGGTCGAAGACCGGCTGCATGAAGACGTCCGAGCACCGTACGAGCTGCGCGAACTGCGGTGGAAGCGATCCGTCCGCCGTGGCGGCGAGTTCTGCCGCGGTCTCCGGCAGCATCTCTCCAGGGGGCAGGAACGTCGTGTACGGCTTCCCGGACCGGCTCGAGAGCAGCCTCGGCAGATCGCGTTCGGGCACGTTCATGTACCACACCCAGTTGACGCGTCTGGAGCCCTCCGCCAGCTCGCCGTCGGGGCCCGGAACGAGGTAGCACAGCATCTGCAGGCCGTTTGAGCCGAAGAACGTGAACCGGCCTGCCAGCAGCTCCAACAGATCGCTGGGCAGGGCGGATTCCGGCTCCAAGCCTCGCCAGGCCACGTAGCCGGCGTACGAGGGGTGGGCGGCGGGATCGAGCAGCCCTCGCGTCGCCGAGCCGATTCCGTCGGCGCCCACCAGGAAGTGGCCCTGCGTCGTGTACCCGTCCGCGAACTCGGCCGTGATGTCGGAGCCCTCCGCCCGGACCCGTCTCAGGGCGCTGTCCAGGCGGTAGCAGACCTCGGTGAGGGGCTCCCGCAGCGCCCGGTAGAGGGTGTCCCACGCAGTCATCAGCTGGGGGGCCTCGTACCGGGTCGCCCTGCCGCGGAGGTGGAGCTGTTGGCGCTCCCGCAGCTCGACGCTCACTGCCCGCGCCGACATGCCCAGACTATCGAGCAGTGCCTCCACCTCGGGCTGCATGACGACCCCGGCGCCACGCGCCTCCATCCTGCCCGCAGAACGCTCGTACACGGCGACCTCGGCGCCCACGGCCCGCAGCTCGTGGGCTGCCGCGAGACCCCCGACGGACCCCCCGACGATTACAACCCTGACCGCCTCGCTCGGCTGCATCGGATGCCTTCCTGCCATCGGCCGCGGTGGCGCGGCCCCTCCTATGCTCGTGCTGTTGCGCGAGGCCCGCACCCGCGCTTGCCGTCTTTCCCCGGTCTGCGCCCACGACAGCTCCCGTCCGAAGCCGCGGTTCGCCCCCTCCTGGCCGCGTGCCCGCCTTCGGATCGTCTGTCCTGCGTTACCGTCCGTGGGGCGTACGGGCCATCAAGTGACCCCGTTCGATGGATGCTGCGGTTGCGTCCGATGCGGCTGTCGTATCGCTGGGACACCCTCCTTACGGGGAGGCGGGGACACGCTTCTGCCCGGAGAGGAAGCCGGTGCGGTGCGGGTTCCGAACCGCTCCCGTCGTTCACCCCTGTCGTGGCAGGAAGGACCCTCGACGTGTCTGACCCCGTAGTCCTCATCACGGGCGCGCTCACCGGCATCGGCCGCGCCACCGCCCTGGCCTACGCCCGTCAAGGCGCGAATCTTGTGGTCTCCGGCCGCCACGAGGACGTGGGTGAGCAGTTCGCCGGGGAGCTCTCCGACCTCGGCGCCCCGACCGAGTTCGTGCGCGCCGACGTCCGCTTCGACGCCGATGTGAAGGACCTGGTCGACCGCGCGGTCACGCGGTTCGGGCGGATCGATGTGGCTGTCAACAACGCCGGCACCGCGGGAACACCCGGCCCTGTCGCGGATGTGACCGACGAGGACTACCAGGCCACCTTCGATACCAATGTCAAGGGAACGCTGCTGTGCCTGAAGCACGAGTTCCGTGTCATGAGGGAACAGGGAAGTGGCAGCATCGTCAACGTCAGCTCCGTCTTCGGGCTGATGGGTTACCCCGAGGCGACCTTGTACGTCGGGAGCAAGCACGCCGTCGTCGGCTTCACCAAGGCGGCCGCACTCGAAGGCGCCGCCTACGGTATCCGGGTCAACGCCGTCGCGCCCGGGTTCACCCGGACCGCTCTGTACGAGCAGTTCACCGGCGACGACACGGCGCGTGACGCGGTCGATTCGGTGCTGCCCATGCACCGGGCGGGCACCCCGGAGGAGATCGCCGAGGCCCTCCAGTACCTGGGTTCCGACAAGGCGAGCTACCTCAGCGGCCATGTCCTGACCGTCGACGGTGGCCTCATGGCGGGTGGGCCCCTGTTGCCGAGCTCGTGAACCGCGAGGTCGCGCAGCAGCCGCTTGAGCTGGCCAATGCCCCATCGAGACACCGGAAACACGCGCACCACAACTTTAACGTGCCCGGCCACTACAGCTTCACCACCTCCACGCCCGCCGCCGGTGCGCTGCGGCCTTCTGCGGAACCCGGACGCGCCGCCGCGTCACCTGGGGGCGTGCGAGGGAGGCAGCTCGCACTGTGGACGAGCACGCGCTGGATCTCGCAGCAGCTGAATTCCACCGGCGTGCTGTTCCATCGGAATGGCGTCGAAATTTCGTCAGCTCCCGCAAAGACGCGAACGGGGTGTTGCCGTGGTGCAATGGACGAGGCGTGAGGACGAGCGGCTGCTTTCCGGGGAAGGCCGGTATGTTGCCGATATCCACGTTCCCGGATGTCTGGACGCGGCATTTGTGAGAAGCAAGGTGGCCCACGGCGTGCTGCGGGCCGTGGACTGCACGGCGGCCCGTGATGTGCCCGGGGTCGAGGGAGCCTGGTCGGCGGCGGATCTGCCGGACCTCCCGCCGGTTCCGTACACCGTGTTGGCCGGACTCTCCACGGAGGACGCCGTCGAGGGCCGGGAGTGGCCGACCCTTGTGAAGGACCGGGTGCGGTATCCGGGCGAGGCGCTGGCGGTCGTCCTCGGGGAGGACCGGTACCGGGCCGAGGACGGAGCCGCGGAGGTCACCGCCACGATCGATCCGCTGCCCGCCGTGGTGACACCGTCCGCGGCGCTGGACGACTCCGTCCGCCTGTTCGACGGGCTGAGCAACGTCGCCCTGCGCGGCAAGGCGGGGGAGCCCGTCGATCCTTCCGTCTGGCAGGACGCCGCTGCCGTGGTCGAGGCCACGTACCGTCAGCAACTGCTGATGCCCAGCCCCATGGAATGCCGCACGATCCTCGCCGTACCCGAAGGGGACCGGTTGACGGTGTGGTCGGGGCACCAGATGCCGCACCGGCTGCGCCGCGAACTGGCCGCGCTGCTCGGCTGGTCCACCGACCGGATCCGGGTCGTCGCCCCGGACACCGGAGGCGCCTTCGGGGCGAAGAGCGCCGCCTTCCCCGAGTTCGTGGTCGTCGCGTACCTCGCCGTGCGGCTCGGGCGGCCGGTCCGGTGGATCGAGGACCGCCTGGAGTCGATACTCGTCGCCACCCGGGGCAGGGGACAGGACCAGACCGTACGCCTCGCCGCCGACGTCGAAGGACGGCTCCTCGCCTACGAGTTGACGATCGACGCCGACATCGGCGCCTATCCGCACCTGGGCGCGGGACTGCCGATGCAGACGGCGTGGATGGCGACTGGTGCGTACACGACCCCACTCGTCCATGCGACCCTGCGGTCGGTGCTCACCAACACCATGGTGACCTACCCGTACCGTGGCGCCGGGCGTCCCGAGGCGGCGATCGCGATCGAGCGGACGATGGACCTGCTCGCCCGGCGGCTCGGGATCGACCCGATCGAGCTGCGGCGGCGAAACTTCATTCCGCCTGATGCCTTCCCGTACGAGACGCCGACCGGACGCCGCTACGACAGCGGGAACTACGCCGCCGCCCTGGACCTGGCCCTCGAGACGCTCGGCCACGAGAAGTGGTGTGCGGAGCAGGCCCGTCGACGCGACTGAGACTGATCGTCCGCCGGGTCAAGCCCTCCAGCCGCCACCTCGCGAACCTGACCGACTTCGAGAAGAAGACCGGTTTCAAGTACTCGGTCATCGCCACCAACAACCGCAAGATGACCCGGATCCCCGGTTCGCACCAGGCCCAGTGGCTGGACGCTCTGCACCGGCACCACGCGGTCGTCGAAGACCGGGTACGCACGAACAAAGCGATGGGCCTGCACAACCTGCCCTCGAAATCCTTCACCACGAACCAGGGCTGGATGCTCGCCGCGAACCTCGCCGCCGACCTCGACGCCTGGCTCCGCCTCCTGGCACTGCACGACCAGGACGAGCTCGCCGCCGCCGAACCCGACACCATGTGGTTCCGGATCTACCACCTGCCCGCCGGCCTCGCCGCCCACGCCCGCCGCAAGCACCTCCGCCTCGCCCCCGACTGGCCCTGGGTAGCCGCCTTCGTTCTGGCCTGGCAGCGCATGACCGGCCTGACCGTCGTCACCTGACGACCAGGCCCCGCCCTGACGAAGACGAGGAAGGAGAGCCCCGCACCACCCCGTGACCGTGGAACCCGGCGCAGCCGCAGCGAAACGCGACGGCCCACCCCGAACAGCACGGGGACAATACGGGCGAACCGTTGAGCCGATCAGCGAGCAACCCCCGCTGACGAATCGAGGCCAAGGCGCCAGGCATACTCTGCGTTTTGTAGTGCCCTTGCCGAAAAGGATGATCCACGCATGATCACGCTCACCAAGGAAGACGGTCCGGCAGACCTGGACGGAGTGACCCACATGTCCATCGGCGCGTCCTGGGATCCCACCGCCGGCAGCAGCGGCGGGATGCTGGGCAAGCTGCGCCGCAAGACCGGCACCGACCTCGACCTGATCGCCATCGCCATGCAGGGCGGGGACCCGGTGCGGCTCGCGGGTCTCGACTCCCTCGACCCCATGGGCAACGGCTCCCTGGTGCACAGCGGCGACAACCAGACTGGGCACGGGGACGGCGACGACGAGACGGTGACCGTCGAGTTCGCCCGGATCCCGCCCAACATCACGTCGATCGTGTTCGTCGCCGCCGCGTACAAGAAGGGCAGTTCCTTCCAGAAGGCGCGCAACATCAGCTTCAAGGTCTACGACGCGACCGGGGGAAGCTCTCAGCAGGTCGCCGACATCTGGCCCAGCCTGCTCACCCAGGACAACGGCTGCGCCGTGGCCAAGGCTATGCGGGTCGGCGACACGTGGAAACTCGAAGTGATCAACGCGACGGGGAAGATCAAGCAGGGAGACGAGCATGCCCTGATGCGCTTCGCTGTCAGCAAGTAGTACGTACCCGGTCCCGGCACCCGAGTGGCGCCTGGGTCCCGGGACATGGCCTCGCCACTGGCTACCGGCGATGCGCAACACCGCCACCCCAGCGACGGGTCGAGGCCGGGGTGTGTGAGGGTGGGCTCTGCTGAGTCGGCCGCGTAGGTGGGGGGTGTTGTGAGCCAGGTGCTCTATGGCGAGCGGTCGTGGAATCCGCTGGCGCGGACGGTGGAGCTGACCGAGGACCGGCTGCGTAGGGGCGGCGGAACCACGCCGTTGAGCGAGCTGAACCTCGGAGCCATGGCTGAGGCGTTCCAGCGTGGGTGCTGGCTCGGGGGCGGTGGAACGGAACGCTCGATCGAGCGGCTGGTGGAGGGGCCCGGGGTCGTCCCGGTGACCCGCGTCACCGGCACCGCCACGCCGGTGAGGGTGCGGCAGGCCGCCGAGTTCGCCCGCAAGCTAGGGGAGTTGGCGGTACGGCAGTGCGGTGGGCCGGACCAGGTGGCCGCCCTGGCGGCCCAGGCCCGGGCTGAGGCCGTATCGCTGTGGATCGCGCGGCGGTCGCGCCGGGGCCCGCCGGGCCGGTTGCCGTCGCCGTGGACCGGCGCCTGGTGCGCGTGGACGCATGGGGGCCGCACGCTCCCGTCGTACGGATCCGAGCGCTCCACGGCTTCTACCGCGACGCCCCCGAACCGTCCAGGGGCCTGAGCCTGACCGTCGGCGGCGTTACGGCGGAGCTCAGCCTCAGGAAGAAGCTGCGTAAGTCCAAGAGTTCCGTGGAAGTGCGACTGCCCGGGCAGCACTGGGTGCTGCGGCGGGAGAACGCGGTGAGTTCGTGGCTGCTGCGCGACGAACGGCGTGTCGCCCTGCTGACGCGTCCCCCGCGTAGGCCGGTGCCCGAGCCAGGCACGGTGCTGCTGCCGCTGGCCCCGGTGCGGCACGAGAGCCCCGACCCGCTGGATGCCGTCATGGCGCATGTCTTCGCCGTCGCCTTGGGGCTCGGGGACACGACGGGGTTGGCGCGGTTCCGGTCGGAGCGTCGCCCGGTGAACGGGAGTGAGCCGATCGCCGCCGATGAAGGGTGGGACCGTCCCTGGTTCAGCAACCTCGGGAGAAGCAGCGACGACAACGAGCCGGGCGGTGGCGACGGCTGGGGCGCGGACGGCGGCGACAGCGGGGACGCCGGTGGGGGCGATGGCGGGGGTGACGGAGGGGGCGGTGACGGTGGTGGCGACTAGCCAGCGGTCCCCGCCGAGGACGTGATGTTCTCGGCGGCGGTCCGTCCCGCCACCCTGGCGCCTGTCCTGCCCCGACCTGACCCCGGCGAGGCGGCACTTGTCGAGTCACCGTGCTCGTCGTCCAGAGCTGTGGGTCCGAGTGCCCGACCGTGGTGCGGCACCCGGACCGGTTGTCAGCCCGAAGGGCGGCTCAGTCCTTCTTGTCGCCCAGCTTCTCGACGAAGTCCTGGGCCTTGTCGACAGCAGTGTCGATCTTGTCACTGTGCTTGCTTTCAGTCTTGTCGTCGATGAAGTCACCAACTTTCTCCAGGCCCTGGCCGATGGCCTCACCATGGGCTTCGGCGATCCCCTCGGCCTTCTCCTTGAGGTTCTTCAGGCTCTCGAACATGCGCGGGCACTTCTCCCTATGACACGGACTCGACGCGGAGCGCCAGGAACGGAGCACAGCGGGTGGAAGAGCGTGTACCGACCGTCTGGCGCACGGACATGATTCCACGGGAGAGCCGCGGGCGAGCGGGCCCGGTACGGGGCATCCGCCGTTTTGCGCCCCACGGAAACGTACGGACCCTCGACGGATGCGAGAAGGTCTGAACGGCACACGCTCAAGTTCTTTGAAATGCACGGATGTTGCACGAACAGTCCCCACTGAACCGAACGGATACGCTATTGGCTTATGACTGTCGGGTGAGGGGAAGCAGTGGGTCATGGGGCGTCAGGCTTGGTGGTGGAAGCGGGGCTTGACGGCTGTCGCATTGCTCGCGGTGGTCGGCTGCTCGGCCACCGACGACGGTGCGGGACCCGGGACGGCAGACGACAACCCGTCCGCCTCGGCCGACGTCCCCGGCGACGCGAAGGCCGACAGCGACGGGACGCCCCCGCCCGACGGTACGGCGGCGCTCCATGCCGCCGTACTCGATCGTATTCGTCAAGGACGAGGTGCCGAAGCGCCCTGAAGCCCGCCCCGGTCTTCGGTCCTTCCGGCAACCGGGACCGTTCGCCGTGCGTCTTCGATGCTGTCTGTGAAGTTGCGCAACCGCGCAATGCGCGAGCGGAACATCGAACCGGAGCCTGACCGCTCCAGGCACGGCAACTACGCAGGGAGACAGTCGACATGGGCATCATCAGCTGGATAGTCCTCGGGCTCCTGGCCGGAGCCATCGCCAAGATTCTGCTGCCGGGACGGGATCCGGGCGGCCTGATCGGCACCACCCTCATCGGAATCGCGGGCGCGTTCGTGGGCGGCTGGATCTCAGCCAGGTTCCTGGACCGGCCGGTGGCGAACGAGTTCTTCGACCTGCCCACGTGGGGCGCGGCGATCGGAGGCTCCTTCGTTCTGCTCATCGCCTACAGGCTGCTGTTTGGCAACTCCCGCGACTGAGGGGGACGACATCCCGGGTATCGGGGGAGCTTCGGATCCGCCCTGCCGGTTTCCACGGCGAGCAGGATCCGACGCAGCAGCTGCTCGTCCTGCGCGGGCAGACTGGCCACGAATTTCATAAGGACCGCTCTGCGGTCGGTCTGACGGTCCAGTACTCGCAGCATCCGGTGGACTGCGAGTCCGGCCTCGCCCATGACCGCCGCCCAGTGGATCGTCCGGCCCAGCTGGTCACGGGTCACGGCACGCTTGGCGTACAGGCGGGTCAAGGTTGTCATCACGGTGGTGCAGGCGGGCGGACCGTCCAGGCGCTGGCGTGTGTCAAGGCGGCCGTCACCGGGCCGGGCGCCGAGATCGGTTCCGACGCGCGCACCGGCGGCAACAGCGATCTGGGCGGCGGCGACAAGAGCGACGTCGGGCGGTCCGACACCGCGCTGCTGCTGCGCCGACCTCCTGCGCCGGCTGTTGGAACTGGAGCCCGGCGCATCCGGCAGGCCTCCCACCGGCGCGGTTCAGCGGGCGACGGCCTGGCCTGCCTTGCCTGCCTTGCCCCAGTTGTCCCGCAAGCGGTCGAAGTAGGCCTGAGCCTGGGCGCCGGGCTTCGCGCCACGGGCGAAGGCGCGCATGTTACCCCCACCGGTGTTGTAGCCCAGTGCCAGCAACTCGTTCTTCGTGTACCCGGCGGGCCACCGTGCGGGCAACTGGGCGGCGAGGCCGTGCAGATGCCAGGCGGCGGCCCGGACGGCGAGGTCACGGTCGTCGGGCAGCTCCTCCCAGCGCTGGTCGGCGAAGGGCCGTCCCGTCTGATGTCGCCGAAGGCGGCCCGGTGCATGTTGGCGATACCGAAGGACGCATCGGGCTTGTAGCGCTGCCAGGCACGCTCCAGATCGGGGTCGTGGGGTTTGTACGACTCGTTGTAGAGGATCGCCGTCAGCAACTGCGCGCTGACGTCCGCCTCGGTGGCATCCGTACGGACCGGCTGACGACTGGTCCGGACGACGCAATGTCGAGTTGGAGCCCCGGGGGCGAGACCGAGGGGCGCTACGGGGAGGAGCAGCGCGTATGGGGAACGGGCGAGCCCCGCGGCGTCGCACTCCTTTCAGCCGTGGTTCGAGCTGCGTCCGCTTACACGTCGTGTTCGCGTCAGCTTTGCCCTCCAGCCTCGAGTTGCTTGACCCACCAAACCTCAGGGGAGCCTGCCCGTGCGAAACCGAAGATCCTCCCTTCGCAGCCGCCTGACTCTCGTCCTCTCACTACCCCTGGTCGTCACCGGCACCGCCGGGGGCACCGCGACGGCAGCCCCCGGCACCCCCGGCGAGCGACCGCCGTTCTGCGGGCACGACCAGCGCAAGACCCCGAATTCGACGTATCTCTGCGCCGAGGCCGGCGATCTGGTCGACGTGCGCATCGGTGACGTGCACGCGACCCAGCCGTCGCTCGGGTACGACGAGGTCTATTACAAGCTCGGCCGGTACACGCTCGGTAAGGACGCGATCAACAAGCGGTTCGACGACTGGTGCGAGGCCAACGGCCAGCTGGAGGCGGCCTCGGCAGGTCCTGACGCCCGCCTCGACGACCCCGCTTCGTTCAGCTGCGCCCTGCCCACGGGTAAGGAGACGACCGACAGCGTCGCCGCGATGAAGACCGTGGTGATCGGCCCCGGTGGAAGTCTCTATCTCACCGACGGCCATCACACGCTCACGTCGTTCTACGAGACTCCGGACGGCGGCCCTGACCTGCACGTGCGTCTGCGCGTACTCGGAAACCTGTCCATGCTGACCCGGCAGGACTTCTGGAAGCAGATGGTGGCTCACAAGTGGGTCTGGCTGCGCGACCCGGCGGGGAATGCCACGCCCGTGAACAAGCTGCCCTCGGGTGTCGGCCTCGCCAACTTCCAGAATGACGACTACCGAGGCCTGCTCTACTTCGCCCGGGACATCGGCTACTCACCTGGGTCGGTCCCGTTCCAGGAGTTCTACTGGGGCGCCTGGGTACGCGACAGCAACCCGGTTGACCTTCCCGGCTGGGACCGGAACGACTTGGCCAGCTACCTCGACGCCGTCAAGAAGGTCTCCCAGGCGCAGGCGGCCCTGCCCGCCGACGCCATCGTCAACAGCGGCTTCACCGCCGCCGACCTGGGCGGCCTCGCCGCCTGGAACGACGGCAAGGCCGCCGACAAGGGCGAGTTCGCCAAGCTTTCCAAGCCGTATGCGGACTCCAAGCCGGGCAAGCTCGCCTACGCCCTGGAGTACAAGGCGGTGCACGGCCTCGGCTGAGCCGACAGCCGTCTCGGCCGGCCGGTGATCACCAGGCCGGCCGAGGCAGCCGTACCGGGAACGCGGGTGCCCCGGGTGTCGCGGCGGCCGGTGGTCCACAGCCCGCCCTCATTCGCGGGGAGAGCGGGCACCGTCGAGCAGGGGTGAGGGGCCGCCCGTCAGACGCTGACGCCGAAGTCCAGCGCGATGCCGCGCAGCCCAGAGGCATATCCCTGGCCGACGGCACGGAACTTCCACTCCGCACCATGGCGGTAGAGCTCCCCGAAGACCATCGCCGTCTCGGTCGAGGCGTCCTCGGACAGGTCGTAGCGGGCGATCTCCTGGTTGTTCGCCTGATTGACGACGCGGATGTAGGCGTTGCGGACCTGGCCGAAGCTCTGCCCCCGGGCCTCGGCATCGTGAATGGAGACCGGGAAGACCACCTTGGCGACGTGGGCGGGCACCGCGGCGAGGCTCACTTTGACGATCTCGTCATCGCCCTCCCCCTCGCCGGTGAGGTTGTCTCCAGTGTGCTCGACCGAACCGTCCGGGCTCTTGAGGTTGTTGTAGAAGACGAAGTGCTGGTCGGAGATGACCTTGCCCGACGCGTCACACAGGAGCGCGGACGCGTCCAGATCGTGGTCCGTGCCGGTGGTGGTGCGTACGTCCCAGCCCAGACCCACCAGGACAGCGGTCAGCCCCGGCGCCTCCTTGCTCAACGACACGTTGCCACCCTTGGTCAGGGAACTCCCACTTTCTTCCTCCACTGCTGGGTTCGCGCGCGTACTTGCCTCTTTATCCCGTTCCAACGCCGAGGCCACCGCCACGGTTCCCATACTTGCGCAACATCTAAAGTGTGGGGTGGTCGTCTGGACACCCCGGGAGTCGGCGCAGCGGCCTTGTGACGACGAAGGTGAGGGAGCCCGTGTTCAGTGACGTGGGCCTGTTGGAACTGGTCACCCTGGCGGTCATCGCCATCTTGCTCTTCGGACCCGACAAACTGCCCGAGGTGATCCAGAACGTGGCCGGGTTCCTGCGCAAGGTACGGGACTTCTCCGAGAATGCCAAACAGGAGATCCGCTCCGAGCTGGGATCGGAGTTCAAAGACTTCGAGTTCGAGGACCTGCACCCGAAGGCGTTCGTACGCAAGCACATCCTGGACGACGACGGCCTCGGACTCGCGGCGATCCGCAGTGTCCTCGATCCGCGCAGCGAGCTGACGCAGATCGCCGGCACGCTGCGTGAAGCAGCCGACGTCCCGGCCGGAGACACTGAGGTCCTTTCATCTTGAAGTTGCTGGTCACGGGGCTGGTATGGGTGGGATTCGGGTTGCTCGTGCTGGTCGGGTGCGTGATCGGTAGCAGGTGATCGTCTGCCGTGGGGCTGCTTTGCCGGAAACGTGCGCCGTGTTGGTCCGTGGCGCCTATGGTCCGTGGGAAACGGGGAGTTCACGGGCGTGAGGGGCGGCTTGTGGCCGAGATACTGACGTGGGTGATGCAGCGGCGGATGGTGCTGGCCGAGCGGTTGCGCAAGGAGTTGGCGGAGATCGACGCCGAGGTGGCCCGGCTGGAGGCAGCGGAGGTGGTGATCGGCCAGTTCATCGAGGCCGAACGCGCGGGTGAGGCGGACGATCCGGCCATGGACGCGGAGCTGGCGCAGGTGACCAGCACGCCGGGAGCGGGCGGGATGCTGTTGGTGCCGCAGCGCGAGCCGGACATGGACCAGGGTCTGCTGCCCGAGGACTACCAGGCGCTCGTGCAGGTGGTGGCCCGGGCGGCCGAGCCGGTCAAGGCTGGTGAGGTCAGCGTCGCCTTGGGTAAGGGAACCCTGCCGGGCCAGGTGGAGGCGGTGCGCGCGAAGCTGAAGCGGCTGGCGGAGCGGGGCTGGCTGCACCGCACCCCGGCGGGCCGGTATGCGCTGCTGACCGGGCCAGGCCATGGGTGAACCTGGCTTGATCAGCGCGTAACGGGCAGGACCCCGACGGCAGTTGGGGCGTTCATGTCGAAGAACTCCCACCCCGTCGAGGGCCCGGATGGGCTTGTCTACCAGTGCCGCCTACCGCTGTCGAGTGCCGCCCTGGGCCTGGTCTCCGGCCTCATCCGCGCCCACTTGAAGAAGATCCGTTCCCGCTGGCGCAAGCTCCCGCCCGGCCGGATCGCGTTGATCGTCCTCGCGGTCCTCCGCCACGACCAGCGGCTTTGTGACATGGCGGGCGGCAACGGCGTCTCCGCGTCCACCGTGCGCCGCTGGCTGCTGGAAGTGATCGGGCTGCTGTCGGCCCGGGCCCCGCGCCTGGACCGCGCGCTGAAGAAGATCGCCCGCAAGGGTGGCGTCGTCGTGCTGCTCGACGGCACCCTCGTGCGCACCCGCCGACGCACCGGGGATGAGAACCGGCCGAACTATTCGGGCAAGCACAAGGCCCATGGCCTGCTGTTCCTCGCTCTGACCGACGAGCGCGGCAACCTTGTGTGGATCTCGGCCGGGAAGCCGGGGCGTTGCAGCGAGATCACCACCGCCCGTCACAACAAGATCACCAGTCACCTGCGGGAGGCCGGCCTGGGTGCCCTGGCTGATCTCGGCTTCGTCGGCCTGGACGACGACCCCGACGACCCGGTCATCGTCACCGGCCGGCGGGCGACACACTCAATGAGAATGTTGCCGCTCCAGGCGGACCCTACGAGCTACTGGATGCTCCAGCGGTGCGGATGGTCGGGATCGGTGGGGCAAGCCAAGACGTTGGGCTCGCCGGAGCGGCCCACGGTGACCTCGGTGGGGGTTGCGGACCGAAAGGCGGGCAGGTCTCGGTCCTAGCGGCCGGCCGTCGGGTGCCACTCGCGGCGGAGGAGGCCGAAGACCCAGGAGTCGGAGACGTCGCCGTTGACGACGCAGTCCTCGCGGAGGGTGCCTTCGCGGACGAAGCCGAGCTTCTCTAGGACCCGGGCGGACGCCACGTTGCGGGTGTCGGTCTCGGCCTGGACGCGGTTCAGGTCCAGGGTGTCGAACGCCCACCGCAGGACGGCGTGCGCGGTCTCCGTGGCATAGCCGTGGCCCCACGCGGCGGCGTCGAAGACGTAGCCGAGGGACGCGCTGCGGAAGTCCGGGTTCCAGCTGGTCAGGCCGCACCAGCCGATGAACGCGCCGTCGGAGACGCGGTCGACGGCCACCCGCGCTCCCGTGCCTTCCTCCTCGATCGTCCGGCAGGTCGCGATGAAGCGCTGGCCGCGGGCCGGTTCGGTCCACGGCGGGGAGTCCCAGTAACGCAGCACGTGGGCGCTGCTGTGCAGCGCGTAGAGCGGCGCCGCGTCGGCGTCGGTGAACGGCCGCAGTCGCAGGCGGGCGGTGTGCAGCTCGGGGGTGGGCAATGTCATGCGGAGCATCCTGCCGCGTCACGCTCGCCCCCGACCATCCGTCTATCCGGACGGTCGGGGCGCGTACGTCCCCGGTGACGCCGGACGCGCCGCATGGGCGGTGAGGGCGTTGTCACGTTGTTGGGTGTGTGGGTGTCTGACGGTGTGTCGAGGCGTGGTGGGGCCTGGTTCCGGCCTGTGCTCAGACCGCGGTCGTCAGGCCGGTGTTCTCGGTGACGTGGTCCCAGAGGGTGAAGCGGATGGTCATGTCGAAGCGGTGTTCGGCGGCGGTGCGGAGATGTCGCCGAGTGCGGAAGTGGGGTGAGATGCCGCTGAACGCGGACAGGAACCGCTGGGCACCACCGACGCTGCGGAAGCCTTTCATCGCGCGTTCGCGTTGCCTGGTGGGCTGATGGCTGTTCTCGGCCCGGTTGTTCAGGCTCTTGTGGGATCGGTGCTCGACGGAGGGCATGACGTCGCGGTGGGCGGCGCTGTAGGAGCGGAGCTTGTCGGTGATGATCAGCCTCGGCACCGTCCGGGTCTTCGTCAGCAGCGTGCGGAAGAAACGCCTGGCCGCAGCGGTGTCCCGTCGGTTCTGCACGAGGATGTCCAGCACGTTGCCGTCCTGGTCGACAGCCCGCCACAGATACTTCAGCTTCCCGTTGATCTTGATGAAGACCTCGTCCAGATGCCACTTGTCGCCGGGCTGGGGCCGGCGGCGGCGCAGTCCGTTGGCGTACTGCTGACCGAACTTCAGGCACCAGCGGCGGACCGTCTCGTACGAGACGATCACGCCATGCTCCAGCATAAGCTCCTCGACCTCACGGAAACTGAGTGGGAACCGGAAGTACAGCCACACGCAGTGCGAGATCACCTCGACCGGGTACCGGTGGCCTTTGTACGGCGGCGGCCCGTCCCCCACGAACAACCCCCTCCACCATGATCAAACCGAAGATCACCTCACCCCGTCAGCCAACGTGACAGCGCCCTGCGACATCATCGGCGCCTTGTTCTACCTCGTCGGCATGACCGTGATCATGTATGCCCCACGGGGCACTGACCCAGCGGACGCGGGAGTATTCCGCAACTTGAGCGGTGGTCAGGATGATGCGCGAGCCAGTGCGGTACGCGGGCTGCCCGTGCCGGTCGGGGCACCGGCCGGTGTGACTGCCGCGTCCGCGTTCGCCCTCACACTCGCACCGCCAACTGGCGCGTTCCTCGATGCTCTTGGAGATCTCTGGCGCAGTTGCCAAGGTGCTCTCGTACTCCGCACCGACAGCTGCGACGACCGCAGCCCGGGTGGGCGGGCGTGGCGGTGCGGCTACCGTCGGCGTGGCGCCGACGCCGCCGAGGGAAGCGCGCGAGGGTGCTCTGGGCGTGTGCCTTCGGTCGCAGTGCGGGTCGACGGGGGTACCTCGCCCTTGCTGCCGGCCCCCGCGGGAGTCGACCGGTGCCAGGGGGCCGGCCGACGGACGTGGTCCGTCGGCCGGCCAGGGTCAGAG
>NZ_JBEZKL010000097.1:0-28934 GCF_040704695.1 Streptomyces sp. NPDC048411 | reverse complement strand
TTAATTTCTGCGGCAGATTCTGGGTTTTGTGGGGGGGGGGGCTTGGTGTTTTTTATAATGTACCGTCGTCCGCCCGTAGGGCGGGCCAGACGCCGCCTGGCAGGCGGAACTTTCGAAACACGCCCTCGTGCCCATGCCCAACCGAACGGCGTTGGGGCTAGCCCTCCTTCAGGTCCTTGATCAGCAGTTCGAAGGCGAGATCGTCGCGCTGCGGGACGCCGAAGCGCTCGTCGCCGTAGGGGAACGGGCTCAGCTTTCCCGTACGGCGGTAGCCGCGGCGCTCGTACCAGGCGATCAGTTCCTCACGCACCGAGATCACGGTCATGTGCATCTCGGTTGCGCCCCAGCTCTCCCGGACGGTGCGTTCGGCCTCGGCGATGATCAGCTTGCCGAGGCCACCGCCCTGCAGCTCGGGGCGGACCGCGAACATCCCGAAGTAGGCGGCTTCCCCGCGGTGTTCGAGCTGACAGCAGGCGATCAGTTCGCTGTCCCGCTCCACCACGAGCAGCCGGCTGCCAGGTGCCTCGACCACCGCGCGGACCCCGTCGGGGTCGGTCCGCTGCCCCTGCAGGATGTCCGCCTCGGTGGTCCACCCCGCGCGGCTCGAATCGCCCCGGTACGCCGATTCGATCAGCGTCACGAGCGCGGGCACATCGGCGTCCGCCGCGTCGCGGAAGGTCAGCTGTCCCGAGTCGCGGGGCGGGGCAGTGTCCATGGTGAGGCTCTCCGTTTCTCTGGTGGGTCGTGCCGCAGCAGAGTAACCCGCTGGTCCGCGCCTAACGGCCTCCCCCGCAGCAGGGAGTGGGCTCCCGACGCCCTGCGACTCCTCCCTCAATCTCTCGGCTTCGCTCGAGCAGGGAGGGGCCCCCTTCGGCGTTGTCGTCGAAGCCGCATGACGCCCCTCGCCGATCCACTCCTTGCCGCAGGGGAGGCCGTAATGTCTCGACCATGGTGCATGTGCTGAGCAGTCGGGTCCTGTTGAGCCCCACCGACCCCGAGCGGTCACGAACGTTCTACGGAGAGTCCCTCGGGCTGCCGGTGTACCGGGAGTTCGGTACCGGCCCCGAGCGCGGGACGGTGTACTTCCTGGGCGGCGGCTTCCTGGAGGTCTCCGGGCGCTCCGTCGCGCCGCCCTCGCCCGGGCTGCGGCTGTGGCTGCAGGTCGCGGACGTCCGGGCGGCGTACGAGGAGCTGTCGGCCCGGGGCGTCGAGGTGGAACGGCAGCCGGTGCGCGAGCCGTGGGGGCTCGTGGAGATGTGGATCTCCGATCCGGACGGGGTGCGGATCGCCGTCGTCGAAGTGCCGGAGGACCATCCGCTGCGCTATCGGCCCTGAGGGCAGTGACCCGCGACGGCGCACAACTGGCCACGTCCTTCCGCGGGTTTCCTCCACGCGCTCCCCTCGTACATCAGTGCGCCGCGTACGACCTGCCGGGTCGGGGCATCGACTAGTCGACACCGACGTCGTACGTCCTGGGGAGGTGCGGTGTGCACGGACCGGCGATGTCCGACTGGCTACTGATGGCGTTGTGCGGGGTCACGGGCGCGTACTGCCTGCTGCGGATGCGCAGCGGGACGGAGGAGGAGCGCAGAACGGCGCGCGCCGAGGCGGTCATGGGTTTCGGCATGGCCGCGATGGCGGCGCCCGCCGCGGTCTTCCCGCCGCCCGTGTGGGGATGGGCTGTGTACGTGGCGCTGTTCGGCGGGGCCGCGTTGCGCGCCCTCTGGTTCGCCCGCCGCAAGGGGCACCATCGGCACCATCTGGTCGGCTCGCTGGCGATGGTCTACATGGCGTTGGTGATGGCTCCGGGCAGCGGCGCCGCCGCGCACGGTGCGGGCGGTGTGCAGGGTGAGCACCGCGGACATCAGATGGCGCAGGTCTCCGGTGGAGTGCCGCTGCTGACGGGGATGCTGCTGGTCTATTACGCGGCCTATGTGCTGCGGTCCGGGACGCGGCTGATTCCGGTCGCCGCCGCGGGTCCTGCCGAGGGGCCGACGGGAGGCGGCTGGGGCGCCCGGCCGGAGCTGGCACTGGCCTGTCGGCTGACGATGGGGATCGCCATGTTCGCGATGCTGCTCACACTGTGAGACAGCGGGTGCGGTCAATCGTGGCGTACATCACTTGCCGAGCTCAGCCATACCCGCGGGTACCGCGCCGCTCATAGGCTGACGCCATGTTGGTCTCCCTCGTGCTGCTGCTGCTCGGTGCACTGGCCGCCGTCGTGACCCCGCGGCTGATGGCGCGGGCCGAGTGGCCCGAGCGCGAACCCGTGGTGGCGTTGTGGGTGTGGCAGTGCGTGGTGGCCGCGGTACTGCTGTCCTTCGCACTCTCCATGACGTTCAGCGCGGCCGCCGCCTGGCAGGCGGTGCGCGGGCAGGTGTTCGCACACGCACCGCACTCCGTGGTGGAGGCGTACGCGCTGGGCGCGTACGGGCCGTGGTCCGCCGTCATGGCCGTTCTGCTGGCACTGGGTGGTATCTGGAGCGCGGCAATGCTGACGCGGGAGATCCGCCGGGCGCAGGTGCGGCGCAGCCGGCGCCGGGCCGAACTGCTGGTCCGCTCCCCGTTGATGCCCGGCGAGGAACCTGGCAATGGCCGGCTCGTGGTGCTGGAGGGTGAGCGCCCCGACGCCTGGTGGCTGCCCGGAGCGGCACCTCAACTTGTCATCACCACTGCGGCACTTGGGCGACTGAAAGGCCGTCAGCTGGATGCTGTGCTGGCCCATGAACAGGGGCACGCGCAGGCGCGGCACGACTGGCTGCTGCACTGCTCCGCAGCGCTGGCGAACGGGTTCCCCCAGGTACCGGTGTTCGCCGCTTTCCGCGACGAGATGCACCGGCTCGTCGAACTGGCAGCGGACGATGTGGCGTCACGGCGCTTCGGGCGGCTGACGATCGCTCTCGCCCTGGTCGAACTGAACGAGGACCGGGGCGTGTTCGGCCCCTGCCCGACGCCGGACGCGGAGCTGCCACTGCGCGTGAACCGGCTGCTGTCTCCTGTCGAGCGACTCACCGCGGGGCGGCGGCTGCGGCTGACCGCGGCGGCCGCCCTGGTGCCGGTGGTCCCGCTTCTGGTGGCCTTCGTGCCGGGACTCAGCGCGCTGGGATAGCCGGTGTCGTGGTCCGTCCGCAAGGATCACCCCATGCACTCCCCAGCCCCGCCCCCGCCCCTCTCCGCGCCGGAGCGCTCGCCTGCTCTCGGAGCCGGCATCGTGTGCGGGTCTCTCGCCCTGGTGCTGCTGATCCTGGTCGCCCTGCGCTGGTCCCCGCTGATGTCGCTGGACCGTACGGTCGCCGACGCGCTGCACCGGCGGGCGGTGGCGGAGCCGGGCCTCGTGCACATCAACCGGATCCTGACCGACTGGGTGTGGGACCCCTGGACGATGCGCACCCTGATCGCGGTCGCCGCGGTGTGGCTGTGGTGGCGCGGGGTCCGGATGCTCGCGGGGTGGGTGGCAGCGACGAGCCTGTTCGCCACCCTGCTGCAGCAGGGGTTGAAGTCCGCCGTCGGCCGGGAGCGCCCTCAGTGGCCGAACCCGGTGGACTCGGCCCACTACGCGGCGTTCCCGTCAGGTCACGCCATGACGGCGGTGGTGAGCTGTGGTCTGCTGCTGTGGCTGCTGCACCGGCACGGCGTCCGGCGGCAGGTATGGCACGCCGCGCTCGCGGTGGCGTGGGTATCGGTGATCGGCGTGGGGGTGACCCGCCTCTATCTGGGGGTGCACTGGATGACCGATGTACTGGGGGGCTGGCTGCTGGGTGCGGCGGTGGTCGCGTTCTCGATCGCCGTGTTCGCCCGGTACGAGGGACGGGAACGGGCGGCCTTGCCGCACCGCTCCTGAACGCGCGAGGATCGAACCCATGATGATCAAGGGTGTGCTCTTCGACTTCTCCGGGACCCTCTTCCGTATCGAACCAGTCCGGTCGTGGCTTTCGGCGGTCCTCGCCGAGCGGAGCATAACCGTGGCCGATGCCGACTTCGAGCGGTACGTGGCGGACCTGACGGCAGCCGGGGCGCTGCCGGGCGGCCCGAATCCACAGCGCGTTCCCGACCGGCTTGCCGCGGCGTGGGCCACGCGCGACGAGAGTACGGAACGGCACCGTGAGGCGTATATGGGACTGACCCGCCAGGTCGCCCTGCCGGATCCGGGGCTGTACGAGGCGCTCTACAACCGGCACATGTCGCCTGCGGCGTGGCAGCCGTACCCGGACGCGGCGGAGGTGCTGGGGGCGCTGCGTGCCGCCGGGACCCGGGTCTGCGTGGTCAGCAACGTCGGCTGGGACCTGCGGCCGATCTTCCGCGCTCATGGTCTCGACGCCCTGGTCGACGCCTATGTCCTGTCGTACGAGCACGGAATCCAGAAGCCGGACCCACAGCTCTTTCACACTGCCTGCACACTTATCGGCCAGGATCCGAAGGATGTGGTGATGGTGGGTGACGATCGACACGCGGATGGCGGAGCGGCCGCGCTGGGGTGTGACGTGCGCTTCGTCGACCATCTGCCGGTGGAGGAACGGCCGGGCGGGCTACGGGCGCTCGGGCTCATTCCGTGATCCCGCGGAGGGACATGTGAGAGATGTCCCTGACGCCCAATGGGTCCGATTGTCACACCGTGGCCTTAGCCTGGTGGCATGTCCCGTTCTCCCCGCTCATCCGATTCCGTGCGCTCCGCCGCAGTGGTGAATGAAGAGATTCGCGACCTGTGGCAGCGTTCCGGCGGATGCCTGTCCCCGGACGACGAGGAGGAGTACCAGCGACTCCTTGTGGAGTGGGCCGCGGTGACCGGCGGCAGCGCGAGGTCTGCCGCGTAAGCGGTACGGGGCGGCATGCCGCTCCCCGTCCGGCCCGTGCGGCGCCCTCCGGAGGCCTGGCTTCTCCCCCGATCGTGATTTCCGGCCGTCCCCCTCCGGCGGGGGACGAGGCACCATGCAGCGTGACGGCCGGGTCCAGATCCTGGGGCTCGCCCGCTCGGATCACGATGTGATCGTGTTCCTGGAGGCTGCCGGGCTCGACGATTCAGAGCGGATTCTCGACAGCCCCGGCTGGGTCGAGTGGCCGGGTGGCCAGGCCCACCGGTACGAAGCCGCGCAGGAACGGCCGATCCCGGCGATACCCTGCGCCGCCGGAACCAGGCAGCCACCCCGGTCGACCTGGTCCGTCGGGCATCGGTCGGGGGCCGCGTTGATGAGGGACGGCATGAACCGGTCAACGCAGGTTCAGCATGTGCCCGCCCGGCGCATCGGGCCATGAGGCCGTGCACCGCGCCAGGCTGCGACTGCTCGCCGTTTCCCGCCGGGCGAGGATCCGCCCGGCGGGAACGCGCCGTGAACGCACGGGTCCGGCGATAGCCGCACAGCCAGGTCAGTTCTCGAAGTAGTCCGGCTGCGTCTGCACATTGAGCTCCGGCATCCGTACGCGCTTCGCCGGGTCGGTCCGCCGGTCGTCGAGCCTCAGAACGTCGAAGCCCTTGGCGATGTCGTTGGAGTAGATGTATCCGTTGTAGTAGTACGTCGACCAGGGGCCGGCCGTGGTGACGGCGTTCAGGTTGATGGGACCGCGCTCGAAGAACGCGATCTCCTTGGGCGCCGAGGAGTCGGTGAAGTCCCATACCGAGACTCCGCCCTGGTACCAGGCCTGGACCATCACGTCGCGGCCCTTGACCGGGATGAGCGAACCGTTGTGGGCGACGCAGACCTCGGTGGCAGCCTGCGGGCGGTCGATCTTGAAGTAGCTGCGGAAGACAAGCTTGCGGTGGTCTCCCTTGCCGACGATGTCGTAGATGCCGTCGGCGCCGCGCTTCGGCCCGATCTCCTTGTTGCAGGTGGCCGCGCCACCTCCGCCGAGCTCATCGGTGAAGACGACCTTGTCCGCCTTCTGGTTGAACGTCGCCGAGTGCCAGAACGCGAAGTTCACATTGTCCTGAACCTGGTCGATGATCTTCGGGTGCTCCGGGTCCTTGATGGAGAACAGCAGGCCGTCCCCCATGCAGGCACCGGCGGCCAGGTCCTTCGACGGCAGCACCGTGATGTCGTGGCAGCCGCTCGTCTTCGAGACCCCGGGGTTGGTGGGCGCGCCCGGGTTGCCGCCGTCCGGGAAGAGCACCGGGAAGTTCACGACCGCGGCCTTCTCGGGCGCCTTGCGCGGCACCTTGATGATGGAGATCCCGTCGTGCGGCGGCTGGCAGTCCGGGAACGCCTCGCTCGGCGAGTACGAGGAGACGTATATGTATACGTTGCTGCCGTCCGGAACCAGCGTGTGGGTGTGCGAGCCGCAGGCGGTCTCGACGGCGGCGACGTACTTCGGGTTGCGCTTGTCGCTGATGTCGAAGATCTTCATGCCCTCCCAGGAGGACTTCTCCGTGGCGGGCTGGGTGGTGCTGTTGCACGAGTTGTCGTTGCGCGAGGAGTCGGTGGACAGGAACAGCAGGTTCCCGGAGACCGAGATGTCGTTCTGGGATCCGGGGCAGAGCACCTCGGTGACGGTCTGCGGGGAACTCGGGTTGCTGATGTCGTAGATCCGGAAGCCGTCGTAATTTCCGGCGAATGCGTACTTCCCCTGGAAGGCCAGGTCCGTGTTGAGACCCTTGAGTGCGCCCTTCGGGACGTTGGCCAGGTGGGTGATGTTGTCGCTGTGGACGATCTCGTCCACACCGGGTACCTCGCCGTCCTCGATGGCGGCCGTGGCGGCAGCCTCCTGGCTTGCGGAGAGACCGGTGCGGGTGGCGGGTGAATCACCGGGGTCGGGCATTGCGGCCGCCGGTCCGGCCGTCAGCAGAGTGGCGAAGAGTCCGACTGCGGCTGCCGCCACACCCAGACGTCTGCGCCGCACTTGGGTGGTGTGCAACGAAGTCACTGCGTCCTCCCCTGTACCAAAGCGTGGTTGAACGGTTGACTGACCCCGGCAGTATCGTCCCTCTCACGGGTATCCCAACAGATGGCAACAGGAACGTAATGAAAGTGACCGACCCCTGAGGTGGCGGATGTGCGCCAAATGATCCGCTACGACCTCATGTGGCAGTGGAGGAAGCCTTGTTGATTTTCCGTCAGGTCGCTCATGTGCACAGATCTGCAGTGGTCGCTGCCGTAGCGGCAGCCGTACTCTCCCTCGCCGCGTGCGATGCGGGCGGTGACGGCCATGAGACCAAAGCGCGTGCAGGAGGCGGCCCTTCGGTCCTGGCACCGGGGAAGCCGGGAGAGCCCGCGCAGACCCTGTCCGTCGAGGAAGCCGTGAAGGCTGCCGGGAAGGACACCCCCAACTCGGCCGATTTCCGCTACGTGCAGATGATGATCCAGCACCACGCCCAGGCACTGGAGTTGACCGCCCTGGTGCCGTCCCGTGCCTCGTCCGCCTCGGTCAAACGACTTGCCGAGCGCATCTCCGCGGCACAGAAACCGGAGATCGGCGCCATGGAGGGATGGCTCACGCACAACGGCGGCGAGAAACACGCGGGCGGTCACGACCACGCCGGGATGCCCGGCATGGCGACGGAGGCGCAGCTGAAGGAGTTGCGGGCGGCAGAGGGCAAGGCCTTCGACAAGCTGTTCCTGCAGCTGATGATCACCCACCACCAGGGAGCGATCACGATGGCGACCGAGGCCCTCTCGGAGGGGAACAACGTTCAGGTCGAAGAGATGGCGGACGATGTCATCGCCCAGCAGACGGTAGAGATCGACCGGATGCGCGCCCTGTCCTCCTGACGCGCCGCGCGGCCGCACCTCTCCCCTGCTCCGCCGACCGGTGGGATGCTGGAGTCACCCTCCGGGAAGAGGTGCACCGTGCTCCGTGTCGCCGTCGTCGGCTCCGGACCCAGTGGGGTCTACACCGCCCAGTCTCTGGTCGAGCAGACCCGGGTGCCCGATGTCCGGGTGGACGTGCTGGACCGGCTGCCCTGCCCGTACGGCCTCGTGCGGTACGGCGTCGCCCCCGACCACGAGAAGATCAAGTCGCTGCAGAACAGTCTGCGGACCGTCCTGGAGCACGAGCGGATCACCTTTCTCGGCCATGTCCAGGTGGGCGGGGACGGGCTGCCACCCGAACGGCTGAGCGAGCTCTACCATGCGGTGGTCTACTGCGTCGGGGCGGCGACCGACCGCGGTCTCGGCATTCCCGGCGAGGATCTGCCCGGCAGCCACTCGGCGACCGAGTTCGTCTCCTGGTACAGCGCACACCCCGATGCTGCTGCCAACAGCTTTGCGTTGCAGGCCCGTTCGGCCGTGGTGATCGGGGTCGGCAATGTGGCGGTCGACGTGGCGCGGATCCTCTCGCGCGGCGCCGAGGAACTGCGGCCCACCGATGTGCCCCACCCGGCGCTCGGCGCGCTGGCCGGCAGCCGGGTGCGCGAGGTGCACATGGCGGGCAGGCGGGGACCGTCGCAGGCCAGGTTCACCACCAAGGAGCTGCGTGAGCTGGGCGGGCTGCCGGGGGCGCGGGTCATGGTGGACGGGGCGGAGCTGGCCCGCGATCCGGTGTACGCGCCCGTCGGGGCGCCGGCGGATCCACCGGTGCCGCTGCCGGCGGTGGTGCGGCGCAATATCGAGGTGCTGCGCGGGTGGGCCGAGGCCGGTGTCCCTGCCACCGGGCCGGACCCGATGCGCACGATCCACCTGCGGTTCTTTCTGCGTCCCGTCGAGCTCCTCGAACGGGACGGGCGGGTCGCCGGGGTCCGGTTCGCACGTACCGCGCCGAACGGCAGCGGAGGCGTACAGGACACCGGTACATACGAGGAGATCGACGCCCAGCTCGTCCTGCGGGCCGTCGGCTATCGCGGACTGCCGCTGCCCGGTCTGCCGTTCGATCCGGCCCGCGGTACCGTGCCCCACCTGGCGGGACGGGTGCTGCGGGACGGCGTGCCGTCACCCGGGGAGTACGTCGCGGGGTGGATCAAGCGAGGGCCGACCGGAGTGATCGGCTCCAACCGGCCGTGCGCGAAGGAGACGGTCGCGTCGCTGCTGGACGATGCGCCGCTGCTCGAGGGGCGGCCGTCGGCCCCCGATCCGGTGGCCGCGCTGCGGGCGTGGGGGCTACGGCCGGTGGAATGGGACGGCTGGCTGTCGATCGAGCGGGCCGAGGCTGCCCTCGGGCAGTCGCTCGGCCGAGGGCCAGTGAAGATCCCGGACTGGGCAGGGCTCCTGCAGGCCGCGCACAGCGACCGTCACTGAACCGCTCCGGGTGGTGTCATTCTTCGCCGAGCCGGTCCGCCTGCCGGCTCACGGCGGCGAGAATAGCGTCGAGCAGCCCCGGGAAGAGCGTGTCCAGATCGTCGCGGCGGAGCCCGTTCATCTTGGCGGTGCCCCGGTAGGTCTGACTGACGATGCCGCTCTCGCGCAGCACCCGGAAGTGGTGCGTGGTCGTGGACTTGGACACCGGCAGTTCGAAACGGGAGCAGGTGAGCTCGTCCTCGGCAGCGGCCAGCTCACGGACCACCCGCAGCCGCATCGGGTCGGAGAGCGCGTGGAGCACCGCCTCGATACGGATCTCCTCGCGGGCGGGGTGGGCGAGTACACGGGCGCCACCGTCCGAGGCGGCGGCGCTGGTGGCGGTCACAGTGACTCCCCTGACATCGTTTCGAACGAGCACCTTGTCGTACGAGGTCCATCGTACTTTGCCGCACGGCTGACGCGTCAGGACAGCTTCTGCCCGGTACGACGCCCGGTGCGGCTGTCACCCCCTGACACGAGTTTCACGACGGCGCGAACGCGGTTGCGGTCCGGAAGCCGGTCAGCCGCTGAGCAGGTCCGGCCTCTCGGCCAGCGAGGCGAGATGTCCGGCCGGGTCGGCGATCAGTTTGCGGGCCGCCAGGTCGAGCATGCCTGCCACGCCCGTCACCTCCGCCGCGACCGTGCCGTCCTCCTTGAGGATCCTCTGCACGACCGCGAAGGTCTTCCCCGCGCCGTACACGAACTGGCAGGTCACCCGGACACGCTCGCCGCCGCGCAGCTCCCGTCGGAACTTCACCGTGACTTCCAGCGCGACCGGCCCCACCCCGCTGGCCAGCAGCTTCTCCTGCGGCAGCCCGGCAGCTCGCAGCAGCTCCCACCGGGCGTGCTCGGCGTACTGCAGATAGACGGCCTGATTCAGATGCCCCTGCGTGTCGAGCTCATAGCCGCGCACGGTCACGTCAACGAAGAAGGTCATGGTCGCCGCAACATCGCCGCGCAATCCACCATTCCCCGCCCGGCACACCTTCCCGCCACCTCCCGCGCACACGCCGCATGTGGAAAGTCAGGCCCGGTCCCGGCGGGCGGGCAGCACGACCTGCCTGCCCGGACCGGAGCCCGAACGGCTCGCGGCTACTGAGGGATCCCCGAAGGGGCCGTGGCCCAGCCGGTGTTGGGCTGCTCGGCGCTCCGGTAGGTCAGCGAAACGCCACGGGTGACCAGCCGCGCTTCCGTCCAGGACCGGTCACTGCTACGGCCGTTGACCTCGACCGCGTCGCCCACACCGCCTGGGACGGCCACCGCTCCGCAAAAAAATGAGGCGCGGTGTCGTATCGGCTGTGACAGGGTCCGGACAGTACATGTGCCGACGAGGCCGACCGAGCCACTCCAGGAGCGTTTGATGGCGACACCCTCACGTCTGATCCCCCTGCTTCAGCAGTTCGACTTCGTGCGGGGACGCCTGGCCGACCGCCTGGCCGGCCCGGTCGTGGACAGCGGCAACGGCACGGACATCGAAGTCCCGCCCTTGACCGACGCGGAGTACCTCTGGGAGCCGGTGCCGGACTGCTGGTCGGTGCGCCGCCGCGCGGACGGCCCCGGGAAGGGCGCGACCCTCCTCGTCGGTGCGGGCGACTGGGGGCGCGATTCGTCGCACGCGCCGCACCCCACACCGCCGCCGTTCACCACCCTTGCCTGGCGGTTGAGCCATGTCAGCGAGATGCTGGCCATCCGCGCCGACCACACGAACGGCAGCCACGCCCTGACCCGGGACGACTACCACGTCGCCGGTGACGCCGCAGGGGCGATCGCCGACTTCGATGCCAGTGCCACCGCCTGGCGCGAGGCGCTGCTCAGCGCCGACGACGCGGCGCTCGACACCGTGGGACACAGCACCTACCCGCATGGTAGCGATCCGGAGGATCCGTTCATCGACACGGTCTGGTGGGTCAATCAGGAACTACTGCACCATGGGGCCGAGATCGCCATGATCCGCGACCTGTACCGCGCGCGGCGGGGCTGACGCGGAGCCCTGCGCGGCGACCGGGCCGCAACGCCACGAGCCCCCGCCGGATATCCGGCGGGGGCTCGTCGTGTCAGACGGCACGCAGATACTGATCCGGCCTGTGGGCCCCACCTCTCAGTTCGCGCGCCGCATGCTGCGGTCTACGACCCAGCGCTTCGTCCCGGACGTCACCGCCGACGCCCGGGCTCAGGCCTTGCGCGCCCGTAGACGGCGCAACATACGGGGGTCCTCGAAGCCGACCGAGCGGGCGGCGGCATCGACCGTGGCGCCGTGGCTGATGAGGTGTTCGGCGCGTTCCAGGCGGAGGGTCTGCTGGTAGCGCAGTGGGGTGAGGCCTCCGGTGGCGCGGGTGAAGAGGCGGGTGAGGGTGCGTTCGCTGACGCCCACGGCCGCGGCCAGGGCGGACAGCGGCGACGGCTGATCGAAGCGGGCATCGAGCAGGTCCTGGGCGCGGTGCACGGTGTCGTCGAGGTGGGAGCGGTACCGGAGCATGGCGCTGGCCTGGGGTTCGTGGCCGTTGCGGCGGGCGTAGACGACCATGTCGCGGGCCACCTGGGCGGCGAGGGCGGGACCGTGACGGGTGGCGAGCAGGTGCAGGGCCAGGTCGATGCCGCTGGCGATACCGGCCGAGGTGACCACCCGGACGTCCGCCGTGTACAGGACGTCCCGGACGACCGCCGCCTCGGGGTGGCGCCTGGCCAGTTCCTCCTGGACGTCGTGGTGGGTGGTGCAGCGGCGGCCGTCGAGCAGCCCGGCCCGGCCCAGCGCCTCGGCTCCGGCGCAGACGCTGGCCACGGTGCCGCCCCTGGCGTGGTGGTCCCGGAGGGCCCGCAGGGCCGCGTCCCCGACGGTCCAGTTCCTCCATCAGCCGGACGTGGCCGAGGGCAGGGTCGAAGACATCGCCGCTACCGGGCTCACTGTGCAGCACCCACACCACCAGGTCCCCGGCCTGGCGGGCGAGCCGGACCAGCCGGCCCACCCGGTGGGCAATCTTCGGGTCGGAGATGGTCTCCCACAGGGGGCGGGCGCGGAAGGACTCCTGGACATCGATGACGATCAGTGCTCGATTCATGCCCTGAAGTCTGTCCGGCGCGGCCGGGGTGGTGACAGGCCGCATCAGGTCCGGGTGCGGACCGATCCGGTCAGCACACTCAGTCGTCCGTGACCGTCGGGTGATGCGTCGTATCCACCCAGAAGCCGCCGGGCTTCAGCGCTGGGAGCCGAGACTGCCGCCGACTACGACGCGTCAGGCGGCACGTGAGCCGCGGCACCGCGCACCAGGTCCTGCAGCAGGCCCAGCACCTCCGTCAGCTGTGCCTCGGCGAAGTGCTGCAGAGACCCGCCGGAGCGGGCGAGGACCACTTCTGAGGCGGGCCCCGATCCCATGGAACAGACTTACCGCACCACCGGCCACTGGCTACCCTGGGCGGTGATGTTCACACCACAGGGCCCCACCCTCCGAGAACTCGCGGTTCAGGCGCTGTCCTCCACGGAGCGCGGATACGACCTGCTCGCCGAGAAGTTCGACCGCACGCCGTTCCGTACCCCGGACCACGTCCTGAAGGCGGTCGAGCACGCCCTCACCCGCCTCGGTCCTTTCGACAGGGGCCTCGACCTGTGCTGCGGCACCGGCGCCGGGATGGACGTCCTGCGGCGCCTGTGCCGGGAACGGGTCACGGGCGTCGACTTCAGCGCCGGCATGCTGGCTGTGGGCCGTTCCGCGCACCCGCCCACGCCGTCAGGCGGCCCGGCCCTGGACTGGGTACGAGCCGACGCCCTCGCCCTCCCCTTCCAGCCGGCCTTCGACCTGGCGGTCAGCTTCGGCGCCTTCGGCCACTTCCTGCCCGAGGCACGCCCCGGCCTGTTCGCGCAGGTGCACGCGGCACTTCGCCCGGGCGGCCGCTTCGCCTTCCCGGTCGGCGCCCTGCCGCGGGTGGGCTCCCCGTTGTACTGGGCCCTGCTGGGCTTCGACACGACAATGCGTGTGCGCAATGCCCTGTGGCGGCCGCGCTTCGTCATGTACTACCGAACGTTCCGTCTCCCCGATGTGCTGGAGGACCTGGCCGAGACGGGCTTCGAGGTGGAACTGCTGCCGCTGGAGGAGCTCGGCCGACGACCGGACGGCAGCCCGAGGTGCCGCCTGGTCGTGGCACGACGGGGAGCGTCCCTGGGCGGTCAGGCGAGGTCGTCCACCAGGAGCTCGAGCGCCGCCTCCTCGTGCAGCGCGACGCCGAGCGCGTCCATGGCGGGGGCGAGGGCCGCGTCCCACTGAGCTTCCACGACGGGGCCTTCCAAGGGAAGCGGCGGAATACCTCGCGCCCGTGCGTGCAGGGCGAGGTGCTCGTAGTCGTCGGTCTCCATGCGCCAGGAGCGGGCGTCGTAGCGGCGGATGATGCGGTTGGCGAGCGCGATGCCGGGCCAGTCGAAGTCACCGTGGTAGGTGAAGGCGCAGCCGGCCGCGGCAAGGGCGTCGAGCAGGTCGAGTACGACGGTGGCGGCGCTTCCCGAGGTGCAGACCAAGGGCTGGGTGCAGGCGCTGTCCGCCGCCGCTTCCACCACACGTGGGTTCTCGCAGATCCGGATGACGGTGTCCGACGGCAGGGTGAGCTGCAGGGCGCGGATCTCCCGCAGGGTCAGATGGCTCTCGGCCCGGTGCCAGGCGCGCTCGCGCAGGGCGGCTTCGCGCCAGCCACCGCCCGTGGGGTGCAGGCCGTACGTCAGCACCGTGCTCGAGACCTCGTCAGGGGTGACGGAGGCGAGCTGCCACAGGGCGCGGCGGGCGCCGGCGTCCTCTGGGGGTTCGGTGCCGTGGGCGAGGGCGATTCCGCGCTGGACGAGCCGGGCGAGCCAGGTGCCGTCGTCGAGGCCGTGTGCAGTGCCGGTGACCTCGGTGGCAAGATCGCTCCGGCCGCGGGGTACCGAATCGCTGGAGAAGAGCAGGGTGAGCGTGTGGATCGCCTGTTCGACGGTGGCCGCGGCATCTGTCGGCTGCTGGCGGCCGGGGAGACCGGCCCGGCGTATCTCCGCCAGCCAGTGATGGGCCCACTCCTGGTCCGCCAGCGGTGAGGCCTGGAGCGTGTCGGTGAGCCGGGCCCACAGCCGGGCGGTGCGTTCCCTGGTGCTCTCACGCGCCGCCCGGTGGTCGGTGAGGGGCGGACCGAGCGCGGTGACGGCGTCCACCAGACCACAACTGGCGGCCGACGAGCGCAGCCTGGTGTCCAGGTCGGCCAGGCGCAGGGTGAGTTCGGGGCGGATGACCGGCCGTCCCAGGAGCAGAGAGACGGCCCGGCGTTCCGCCGGGGTGAGTCCGGTCAGGCGCAGACTGCCGGTGGCGCTCAGCCCGTTGCGCTCCAGCCGGTTGCGTACGGCCTGCCACAGCCGGGCCAGGTCCGGGCCGGCGAGCCAGTCGCGGGTGGGACCGTCCAGGGGCGGGGTCATACGGGCATCAGGCGCCGCCGGCGGCCGTTCCAGCTGTAGTGGAGCGTCGCGACTCCGCGGACATGAGGGTCGCGCAGGCATTCGTAGATGTGCAGTGAGGGTACGTCCGGCCAGTTGCCCATCAGCCGCTCGCTGGTGAGGACGAAGTCCAGGTCAAGGTCGACGAGGATCCGGCAGAGGCGGCCGTGGGTGGGCTCGTCGACCTTGGCGAACGCGTCGTCGAGGACGATCAGCCGGGGGGCGTGCGGGGCGTACTCAGCCAGGGTGGTGAAGTGCGCGGCGGCTGCCGCGAAAAGCACCAGATAGGACAGCACGCGCTGTTCGCCCTGGCTCAGTCCGGTGCGGCCGGTCAGTCTGCGCCTGCGGCCGGGGGCGGCGTCGTCGACAACCCAGGCGTGGAAGGTGAACCAGCGGCGGTAGTCGAGTGCGGAACGCAGATGCGCGGCATAGCCGGCGGCCGGGTCGGCCCGCCGGGCGTCCTCGATACGCCGCTGCAGCACCTCGCGCAACTGCTCGGTCTTTTCCCGGGTACGCAGTCCGGAGGGACTGCGCAGCAACTCGACGGCGGCCCGCACGTCGGCGTCGACGCCGTCGTCGAGGCGCCAGTCGAGTTCGACGCCGAGGCCGTGGGAAGTGCGTACGGAGCGCAGGGTGTCGTTGAGGGCGGCGACCAGGGCGGTGGCGGCGAGCACCTGGGCGGAGAGATGGTCGCCGAGTTCGCCGGTAAGGAAGCGCTGGAAGACCTCGCGTTCGCGTTCGGTGAGCCGCTCGCGGGCGTCGGCGGCCTGTCCGGCGATGCGCTCGGCGACGAGGGCGACGTCGTGCGGGCCGTGGTCGTCGACGAGCCGGCAGACCTTGATGCCTTCGCGCTCCTCCAGGATGGCGTCGAAGCCGCCGGAGAGCTGGTCGCGCAGAGCGGTGTGACGGTTGAGCAGGGTGGTGTCCGTGACGTCCCGGCGTTCCGGGTCGAGCCGGTCGCGGACGGCCGTGACGAGATCGCGCAGGGCCCGGATTCTGGCCCGTACGGCCGCGTCGGCGGGCTCCTGGGCACCGGGCGGAGGGTCGGTCAGGTCGGCACCGCGGCCCACCTCGGGCATGGCGAGCGCGGTGCGCAGGGCGCGGCCGGAGCCGATCACCTCTCCTTCCTGCGCGGTGAGTTCGTCCTGCCGGGTGTGTGCCCGCTCGTCGGCACGGATCCGGTTATCGCGCAGGCCTTCGAGCTCCCTCTCGAGGCGGGGGATGTCCCGGGCGGCTTCGGCGACGCGCTGCTCGGCGCCCTTCTCCTGAGCAAGGATCTGCTGCTCGGCGGCGCCGACGGTCTGCTCCAGGACGCGGAGGGCACTGCGGGCCTCGTCCAGCCGGTCCTTGTGGCCGCGGTAGTCGGCTTCGGCCTCCTGGCGGGCTGCGCGTGCGTCGCGGTGGCTGTCGTGGTGGGTGGCGTGGTCGGCGGTGGCTCCGGCGGCCGTACGCACGGATTGACGCAGCTTCTCCAGGCCGGCACCGAGCTGGTTGAGGGCGTCGCGGACCCGCTCAAGCCCTTCCGGGTCGACGGGCAGGGCGTGCGCGGTGGCGGCGGCCTCCGCCCCCCGGCGGGCGGCGACGGCAGCCGCCCGGGCCGCTTCGGCCTCGCGGGCGGCGCGCGATGTCGCCGTGGCCCGTTCCCGTGCGGCCTGCTCGGCCTGCTCCAGCCGCACCCAGGCATCCCCGAGCCGGCGCCCGGAAGGCAGTGCGCGCAGGGCACGCAGGGCAGCGGTGAGGACGCTGCGGCGGCCGTCGACGGCATGCAGCTGCTCCTGCGCGAGCGTCAGATCGCGCTGTACGACGGCGAGCCGCCCATCCAGTTCGGCGAGCCTGCGTCTGCGGGTGGCGGCCCTGACCTCGGCACCGACGTACTCGGCGCGCTCCTTGGTGTGGAAGCCGCTGAGCACACCGAGCCGCCAGCTGCCGTCCAGACCGAGCGCACTGGGGTCCGGGGCGGCGCCCGCGCCGGCCCGGACCAGCGCGACGCAGGTCAGCATCTGCTCGATCCGCGCGGTACCGACCTTGCAGTCCGGGGCAGCCACGGGACGCAGGACGGTGGCGAGCGTGGCACCGGAGGGCGGCGCGCCGGAAGGGGCGAGCAGGGTGTCCCGGGTGGCCGGGTCCAGCAGCGCGCCTTCCGCCGTGACCCAGGCGTCGAGCAGACCGCTCGCCTCCAGGGCGGCTTCCAGTCCGGCCCGGTCGCCCGGGCCCGTACCGTCCGCGAAGTCGACGAGCCGGTAGAAGGGGGCACCAGTGGTGGTGGCCCGCTCGGCCGCGCGGTGGAGGGGGCGGGGCGGCTCGGGGTCGGTGCGCCGTTCCCAGGCGTCCCGCTCGGACCTCAACCGCTGCTGCTCCGCCTCGAGTTCGCGGCCTCGCAGGGCAAGGGTGTCGCGTTCCGCGGTGAGGGCGACGGCGAAGGGATCGAGGATCTCCTCGGCGGCGCGGGCCACGTCGGCGGCCGTTTCGGCGGGCAGGGCGCGCTCGGAGAAGGGAGCTTCGGTGTCGGACTCGGCGCCGGTCAGGGCGACCACGTCGTCCGGCAACGGGGCGCCCAGTTCCGCACGAATGCGGCCAGCCCAGTCCTGTACCTCTGCGGCGTACTGTGTCCCGGCCCGCACGACGTCGTCGCGGTGGGCACCGACGCGGCGGGTGGCCTCCTCGGCCTGCTCCTCGCACCGCTCTCGCTCGGCGTCGTACTGCTGGGCGCGGGTGGCGGCGTCACGGGCCGCGCCGCTCAGCCGGGCCACTTCGCCGACCGCCCCCAGACCCCGGCCGGCGGGCGGTCCGGCGGCGGCGAGCTGCTCCTCCCAGGCGCGCAGGGCGGCGCCGGCGGCCACGGGGTCGACGGCACGCACAGGACCATGGTGTTGAAGGTGCGGATCTCCGTCCGGTCCGGTCAGTTCGGTCTCGGCGGGCGGGGCGAGCACGGTCGGGGCACTCGCCACCGGCTCGCCCAGGTGGACCGGGTCGAGCCCGGCCCGTTCGGCGGTGTCGTGCAGCTCACGGTGCCAGGAGCTGAGGCCGGTGAGCTGCTCGCCGATGCGCCGCGCCCCCTCGGTCACGGCGTGGGCGGCCCTGCGTTCGGTGTCGTGGGCGCGGCGCACGGCCGTGAACGCGGCGGTGGCAGCGGTGTGCAGGGCCGCGACAGTGGCCCGTCGTTCGGCCAGCTCCTCCAGGCTGCGGTAGGCGGCTCCCGCGCGCAGCGCCTCCAGCTCGGTCCGGGCCGTCTCATGGACGTCGTGGAGAGCGTCGAGCTGTGCGGCTGCCTCCTCCTCGCGCTGCCGCAGTGCGGCGGCTTCCTTCTGCGCGTCCCCGGCGGCGCGGCGCCGCTCGGTGAGCCGGTCGAGTTCCGTTCCGACGCGGTGGGCGCGGCGGCGCAGCACCCCGTGAAGATAGCCACGGTAGCTGCCGAGGAAGGTGCGCAGCGCGGCATCGGTCCGTTCCAGCCGCCCCAGATCGGTGCGTACGGCGTCCAGGTCGTCCAGGCTGCGGGCGACCTTGTCAACCGTGTCGTCGTCCAGTCCGGGGAGGGTCTCGCCGAGGACTCCGACCAGCCCGCCGGACTCGATGCGGTCGCCGATGGTGGGGCGGCGCAGCCGGTGCAGGAGCTGGGTGAGGTTGCGGTAGCGGCCGGGGTCGGTGAGCCCGAAGAGCTCCCGGGCGACGCGGGCGCGGTGCTCCACGGCACGGTCGGTGACGTTCTCCGCACCGACCGCCTCGCGCAGCTTGTCGACGGGGATCGGCTGTCCGGTGGCGGTCAGTTGCAGCTCGTGGCCGACGCGCAGGGGCGTGACGAAGAAGTACGCCTTGGCGCTCTGGGTGGACTTCGAGGCACGGATGGCCGCGCCGAGGGTGAGAAAGCGCTCCTCGCCGTCGTCACCTATGTGATGGAACTCCACCCAGAGATGGCCGAGCCGGTTGGTCTGCTCGAATCCGTCGAGCATCAGCCAGGTGAGGGTGGTGCGGCCCGTGCCGGTGGCGTCCAGGGCGCGGGCGTCGCCGTCGAGCAGGTACGGCAGCAGCATCTCCAGCGCCTTGGACTTGCCCGCGCCGTTCTTGCCGCGCAGCAGCAGCCGGCCGTCGCCGAAGGCGAACTCCTGCTCGTCGTACTGCCAGACGTTGCGGATGCCGGCCCGGCTGAGCCGGTAGCGCGGCGCGGGGAGAAGGGCGGACGTCATCGCTGCTCCTGCTTGACTGCGGTGCCGTGCGGGAATGCGGCGGCCTTGCGGACGGTGACGGCGGTGGCATAGCGGGCAGCGGCGGCGAGCAGGACGAGACCGGTCCTGTCGTGGCCACCGCCGTCGGGGTGAACAGAGTCGGGCCCACCGCCGTCGGGACTGCCACCGCCAGGGAGGGAGCCGTCGGGGCGGGCGGGGTCGGGATCGCTGCCGCCGGTGCGGGCATCGTCGTGACGAGCAGAGTCGGGCCCGCCGCTGTCCGGGCCGTCGTTGGCGTTTCCACCGCCGGGGAGGACAAGGGCAGGACCACTGCCGTCGGAGCGGGCAGAGCCGTCGCTGGCAGTTGTGCTGGCACCGCCAGGGCCTCCGTCGAGGCCCGTACTGCCGGCGCGGACACCGGAGACATCGGTGACCGCGCGGCCGTCGGCGGACTCAGTGCCGTACCCCTCGGGCACGCCGAGGCCTTCCGCCCGAACCGGTCCCGCGAGGGCGAGCAGCCGCATTCGTATCAGCAGATCGACGGTGTCGGCCCGCAGCGCGGCGGGGTCGTCGAGATAGCCGCGCTGCCATGTGGCGCGCCGGCCGTACTCCTCCACCAGTTCCGCCAGGATCTCCTCCACCAGCCCCGCCGGGACGGGCACGCCGATGACCAGCCGCCCCCCGGTGGCCTGATGGCCGGGGTCGGCGGGACGAAGGCGCTCCGCGAGCCGGGAGACCAGCAGCAGCGCCGCCTGGGCGACGGTGCCGGTGCCAGGCACGCGCAGATCGGTCAGTTCGTCCTCGGGGTCGGTGAGGACGACACCCTCCGCGCGGATCTCCGCCTCCAGACCGAGGAGTTCGGAGAAGGCCTGTGCCTCGCGCCGCTGCCGGGTGCGCAGCCACTCCCGCTCGGCGTCGGTGAGGTCGTCGAGGTACACGGCAGGGGTCTCCACCAGGCGCCGACGGACGTATGTACGCGGGCCACCAAAGCCGGGATCGGCGGCCCGTACGACCAGATCCGCGCCGTCGCGGCTCTGTGCGAGCGGCCCCGCGACGATCGCGCGGGCGATCTCCCGGTCCACGGTCAGCAGCGCCTCCCCGGCCCTGTCGTCCGCATCCGCGGCCGCGTCGACGCTGCCGTCGGTCTCGGCGAGGACACCCCAGGCGACCAGCTGCCGCAGCGCCGCCACCAGGGTGCGTTTCTCCGCCTGACGCCCGGTGGTCTCGATCTCCAGTCCGGCGTCGACGGCCGCGGCCCGTACATCGGCGAGCAGCCGGGAGAGCAGCAGCTGTTCGGGCGCTGTGACCAGGACGGACAGGAACAGGGCGAGGCAGGCATAGGTGCGTGGGGTGAAGGGCGTGCCGGTGGACCGCTCCAGGCGATGGCCGGAGCCGGGTCCGAGGCCGGCTTTGAAGAGCCGGGCGTAGGAGGACTCGACCAGCAGCCGGTAGCCGAGGACCTGCTGGAAGCGCTGGGCAAGCCAGTCGGCGTGTCGCCGTACGAGCGGGAAGGTGTCCGCGTGCGGGCCGGTGGCGGTGACCACCGGATATGCCAGCAACAGCCGGGCGGCGGCACGCCGTTCCGCGGCGAGGGCGACATCGTGCGTGGAGGGCAGAGCCATCAGGCACTCACCTCCGTGGTGCCGGGCTCCTGGCTCAAAAAGGCGTACGGGCCGGTCTCGATGTCCAGGTCTTCCAGAAGCAGTTCACCATCGGTGGAACGCAGTACGGTCCGGGCTCCGGAAAGATGACGTACGACGACGGCCAGATCCAGCTCCGTGTCTCCCGACCGGGCCCCGTCCACGGCGAATCCCCCGTTTCCCCCGTCGCTCCCCGGCTGGCTGATCCGTGCGTTGCCCAGGGCGGTGGCGAGCAGCTCCAGCAGCAGGGACAGCGCGGCGGAGGTGAGGCGGGCCTGGCCGAAGCGGCCGGAGGCGCTGCGGAGTTCCGCCGCGGCGGCCTGGCGGGCGGCCGCCTGCTCGCGGGCCTGCTCCACCAGCTTGCGCTTCTGCGCGGAGTGGTCCTCGGCGGCCGACGCCCGGCCGCGCTGGGCCCGGGAGCCGCGTTCCCGAAGCGCCACCGGGACGTCCACGACCGGCCCGGTCCACCAGCTCACATAGGCCGGCACCGTACCGTCCGGGTCCGGCGCCACTCCCAGATGGCGGGCACCGTACAGGCCGAAGGCCGCGACCGCGATGTCATGGGCGTCCTCGGGCGAGGCGGCGTCGAACCACTGGGCGAGCCGCAGCAGATCCTTGCGCCGCGATATCTCCCCGGAGGCGGAGCGCAGCATCCGCTTGGCGTTGGCGAGCAGCGAGTGCAGCGCCCGGTGGGTGGCATCGCGCAGTTGGTCGACCTGACTGCCCGCGCCGGCCCCCGTACCCCCATGGGCGAACCAGCTCCGCAGCCCCTCCCAGTCCCCCATCTCCCGGCCCCGGCTGCGCTGCACCCGGGTCTCCGGCAGTCCGCCGACAGCGGCCGCCAGGCCGCCCGCGTGGGCGTCGATCCGCTCCAACAGGCCCGGCAGCCGGGGCCAGAGCTCGTCCAGGCTCGCGGCGATGCGCGGTGCCCGGAAGGACACGTCCTCGCTGATGGCCTGGACGTAGTCGAGCAGCAGGTCCTTGAAGCCCTGGTACTCGGCTCCGTCCAGGTCGTACCGGGCCAGGACCTGGCCCAGATAGGCGTAGAAGTCCCGTACGGACTCGGCGAATTCGCCGAACTGGACGAAGAACGTACTGATCCGTTCGAGTGCCGCCTGCGGCTCTGCCCCGCCCGGCGCGGCAACCGCGGCCGCCAGCTCCCGCAGCCCCCGGTCGACGAGCGCCAGCAGCTCGCTGCTCACCTCGCGCGCCGCGTCGGCGCCGGCCAGCACCTCATCGGCGTCACGCTGCACCTTCTCGCCCAGCTTGGACAGCTGATAACGGGACCGCGAACGCTGGTACTCGGCGATGCTGGTGACCTTCACCGCATGCGTGGAACGCAGCAGATTGCCCCAACGGACCAGCTGCTCCAGCCGGGCCGTGAGCGTCTCACCGTCCAGCTCCGCCCCTGGCCCTGCGCTGCGCGCCAGTCTGGCCAGTACGTCCGGCACGGCCAGATCGGCGAGCAGGGTGGAGCAGAACACCCGCATCACCGCCACGTACTCCATGCGCTCGGGCGCGCTGAGGTACGCGTACGCCGACAACCGCTGCCATGCTTCGTCGGCAGGCTGCGGCTGTTTCTCCCCCTGCGAACCGGATTCTTCCACGATTACGCAGCTTAGGAGCACCCACTGACAGCCCGGGACCAGACCGGCAAGAAGCCCTCGCACGCGCGACGGTGCCGGGCGCGCACCTTCCGGTCGTACGGTCACCGTCCCACCGCACGCTACGGCCCGCGTCCCGCCCGCGCGAACGAGCCCGGGGCGGCACCCGGTCACCGCCGCGACGACGGCCCACCCCGCGACGCAGGCCGCGAGGCCTCCTACCTGCCAGAACCGGTCCGATCTCGTGGTCCCGTGTCGTGGCAGCAGGCCGGAGAGACGGTCAGGAGCTGGGGAGTCCGGCATCGTCGAAGCGGCGCATCAGGGCGGGCTTGCCCCTGTGGGTCTCGCCCAGTCCGGCGGCGCGCTGGTGGAATTCGGCGCTGGTCCCGGCCCGGGCGTGGATCTCCCGGAGGTCCTTGAGCAGGGTGACGGCGATGTCGTACTGGGCGGGCTTCTTCTGTGCGATGAGGTTGTCGACGTCCCGCCATGCCTGCTCGGTGTCCTGGGCGAGCCGGGTCAGGTGTGCGTCCCGGGCCTTGCTCATCTCCAACGCCCGGGCTCGTTGGGCCGCGGCTTCGGCCTCCTTCCGAAGCCGTTCGCGTGCGGTGCGGTGGCGGTAGGCGGCGTCCAGGAGTTTGGCAGCCGTGCGGCGTTCACCCGCGCTGCGGGGGCTGCGGGTGCTGGCGTCGCGGTAGCGGGCCAGCAGGCTGAGGCCGGGCTGTGGCGCGGTGCCGAGCGCGGCCTTCAAGAGCAACGTGTCCTTCTCGGCGGCCGGCAGTGCGGCGATCCAGGCCGCCAGGGCCTTCTTGTCCACGGCCGTCGCGGTCGCGGGCCCGCTGGTCTCCGCGGCGACAGCCAGCAGATCACCGTCCACGTGCAGGAAGTCGGCCAGCGCCCGCTGCGGGCCGGTCAGCGTCGCCAGTCCGGCGGGCACGGGGGGTTCGAGTTCGCGGCCGTACTCCTCCTCGTCGTCATCCATCAGCCCCCAGACGGTCAGTCCGGCGAGCCAGGCCACGTACAGGGCTCGCAGGTCGCCCGCGGCAAGCTCGGCACGCAGGCCGACGAAGGCCGAGAGCGTGTACGAGGTCTCGAAGTCCCACTCGCCGCCGTCCTCCGGGGAGAGGGAGAAGTCCAACAGCGTGTGCCCGGAGCGCGTCCAGGCCCCCAACGACTCCTCGGCGCAGTACGGCGCGGCGGCCTCGGCCCGCAGCAGGGTGTCGGGCAGGCGCAGGACGAGGCGGCGGCTGCCCCAGTTCGCGTAGTAGAGGTGGGCGTCGTAGAGCTGCTCCACCATCTTCGTCGGATCGCCGCGGAAGTTTCCCCAGTGGTACTCATTGGTGAAACTCGTGGGGGTGATCTCGGCCCGGGTGGACAGCGCACGCACTTGGTCGAGCTCCTGCTCGCTCAAGGGGCGGTCGATGGCCAGGAACTCGTAGTACTGGTACTCGCTCACGGCCCGCAGCGTACCGGGGAGGATCTCGCAGGAGCGCCTGCGGCCGGGCGGACCGCAGGGCTCGGGGCGGCGTGGGTCAGCGGCGGCGCTTGCCTCTGGGCTTGGTGCGGCCACGGGCGCGGGCCGCGTTGAGCCGTCCCAGCTGCGCGGACTTGGCGCGGAGCGGTCCCTGCGCGAAGTGCCGGAGCTGCTCAAGTCCGGTGTGGTCCGGATGGCCTGAAGTGAGGGCGGCCCGGATCGCGTCCTCGGCCTGGCTCCGCCCGCCGGACAACACGGCGTCGAGGAAGGCGTCCTCTCCACCGTTCTCCAGCAGTTGGAGCAGGCTCTCCGCGACCATGAGGTGCGCTTCCGCCTCGGTCAGGTCGTCGGGGGCGAGGATGTCGCGGACGGTGAGGACGCTGAGCGCGGTCGGGGCCAGTTCCGGGTCGGCGCGCAGGAAGCGCAGCAGTTCCTCGCCGTCTCCTTCGGGCAGCGCTGTGGCCAGGGTGTCGAGCAGCGCGGCGGCACGTGTGCGGAACGGCATCTCCCGTACCGCCTGCAGAAGTTGGCTGCGGGCGCCTTCACAACCGCCGTGGGCGGTGGTCCAGGCAGCGAGCTCGGCGCGGGCGCTGTCGGGGTCGTAGTGCTCGGCCAGTACGCCGAGCAGCCCGGCGGCGGGGGCGTGGGCGAGTTCGCCGACGAGCGGTGCGCTGCGTCCCTCCGCGAGGAGGCGTTGCCGTACGGCATGCGTACCGAGGTGGGTGAGGCGGATCAACTCCACCGGGCCGTCGGCCAGTTCGGCGCGCAGCCGCTTCGCGCTCGCCTCGGCCTGCGGGTCGGGGGCAGTGGGGAGGCCACCGAGAAGCTCGGCGAATTCGGGCGGCATTCCGGAGGGCAGCTGCGGGGCCTGGCCGAGGGTGGTTTCGGGGGCGGGCAGTTCCAGGAAGGCCGGGTCGGCCATGCCCTGCTCGCGGCTGATCGCGCCGAGACGCTCCAGGGCGTCCAGGACGTGGCGCAGGTCGTGGTCGGCGGACAGCAGCCAGCCCCTTTGCTGGGCCGCCGTCCCCTGCGTGAGGTCGAAGCTCATCCGGTAGGCCAGGTGGACGGAGTCCCGGAGCTGGGGCCAGGGCATCGGGTACGGAAGGCTGTAGAGGGTGTTGAGGACGTCGGGCAGTACGTCCTCGTACACGTCGTACAGCAGCGAGGTGAGCCGAAAGCCGTCCGCATCGCCCAGCAGGGGCTCGCGCAGCTCGAAGACCGTCTCGAAGGCGCGCTGCCACAGCGCAAGCGGGTCGGCGAGCAGCGGGCGCGCCTTGGCGACCGCGTACACGCGTCCTTTCGCCACCCGGATCAGGCGGGCCTTCTTCGCCCACTCGAAGATCAGATTCAGCCGGGGCAGTTCCGCGCTCGTGCGCGGGGAGCCGGGTCGGTCCCCGGTCTCCAGGGTGGCAACAAGTTCCCTGGCGTCGGCGATCCGCAGCCGGCCGGTCTTGGTCAGTTCCCGCCCCTGCGGACCCGCCCAGTCGGCGAGCCCGCTCAGCTGCCGGAGCAGCGGCGCCTCGGCGGCCTGTGCCCGCCGCCCGTCCTCGCCGGGAAGGACTACCGGCAGCTGGGGCTCGGCCCGTTCGGCTCCGGGCGGGCCGGGGCGCCGGTGCCGCGCCATGATCACGTCCAGGGCGTCGCGGTCGTACGGCACCTCGTCGCGCCGGACACGCTCGTTGAAACGCATCATCGCCGCCTGGTCGTGGAGGTCCACGCCCTGCTCGGCGGCGGTCGTCGCCCAGAACTTCGCCGTGCCCCAGCGCGTGCGGTCCGCCATCGCCGCCTCGAACTGTCCGGCGGCGGCATCGACGGCACGCTCCACCATGTCGAGGGCGTCGCCGCGCGGGTCCGCCAGGCCCGTGGCGTCCATGTACCGCAGCAGTGCGCGCAGCCCGCCTGGCGCGTCCACCAGAGGCTCGCCCGGCAGCCGGGTCAGCGTCCGCGGCAGCCAGTCCAGCAGGAACTCCTCCACATGCCGCGCCTGCCACAGACCCAGCCGACCGTCCACGGTCCCGCGGTGCCGGTACTCGAGTGCCGACTCCACGACGATCGGGTCCGCCTCCTCCCCGCCCTGAGTGCGGCTCCAGTCCGCGACGCGGCGGGCGAGCTGCTCGCAGGCGGCGGCAAATTCCTCTTCGTCGTCGGGCTCGAAGAACATACGCATGGACGGGACGACCTCACCTCAATGGACCTGCAACCGCTCCCACGTTACCCACTCGCCCCGGGCCACGGCACGGCTCCTCCCTGCAGAATCGGTCCGGCAGAATTCTCGAGCAGCAGTGCAACGCATGAGCCCGCGCGACAAGAGTTTCGAGCCCCTGTCGTGCAGGCCAGACGATTCAAAGGGTGACGTAACCGACAAACTCTTCCCAAGCCGCCGGGCGGACGGCGAACCACGGCCCCTCCTTCTCCTTGGAGTCCCGGACGTACACGGCACCGGGCTGGTACACAATCTCCACGCAGCTGTCGCCCTGGGAACCGCTGTAGCTGCTCTTGAACCAGTTCAGCTCGCCGCTGGTGCTCATAGCGCTCCTCGCATCCGCTTCAACAGGTCCGCCGAGTCCGCGGGGGACAGGGCCTGTGAGCGCATCTTGGCATAGCGCATCTGCATCAGGCTGACGTCTTTACGGTCGGAGATCAGCTGCCCGGTCTGCTGCCCCTCCGAGTAGCCGAGCCACTGGTGGTCCTGCGACTCCAGGAGCTGCATCGGGCCGTCCGCGCCGGCGTGGTGCGGCTGGCGCAGCGGCATGACTTGGATCTCGACGTTCCACAACTCCCCGCATCGGATGAGGTGATCGAGTAGCTCCCGTGTCACGTCCTCGCCGCCCGTGTCCCGCAGAAGTACCGACTCCTCAATGATGAAGCTGAACGCGATCGGCGGCTTGCGGGTCAGCAGCTTCTGGCGCTCCAGTCGCGCCGCGATACGTTCTGCGACCTCGTCCTCCGTGGGCGGCGGCGGGACGTTCAGCATCACGGCACGCGCGTACGCCTCCGTCTGCAGCAGTCCGGGCACCACCCGGCACTCGTAACCGACCGCCGTCGCCTCCAGCTGCGCCCACAGCCGGAACCACGCCGCCAGGCCCGGTTGCCGCGCCACATGCCGGGCCGCGGCTCTCAGCACACCGAACGCGTCCAGGGCCTCCTCCGCCCGCTCGACGAAATCACCGGGCGGCAAGCGCCGTCCCTGCTCGATCGAGCCGACGAAGTGCGGCGAATACATGACCAGCGGTGCGAGCTGCTCCTGGGTCAGGGAAGCGCGCTCGCGAAAGACCTTGAGGACGGCTCCGAACGCCTTGAGGCTGTCGGACGGTTCGGGTTCACTGCAACTGCTGTTCGCCATGGCGACCCCCTCGTCGCACGTGCCGCACCCGGCGCGGGTACACAACGAACCCATGGTCACGGTTGGTTATCGGTACTTTCCAGAGCGTGAGGTCGTACGCTGCTTCTCCGTACGAGCTGTCAGCATGGAATGAGCTGCGGAAACGCCGACATTGTGGGCGCATGACTCCTTCAATGAACCCTGCAATCCCGCAAACTCCCACTACCGTATGTGTGTTCACGCAGCGGTTCAGCTCCACTCCGCGCGGCGCACGGCTCGCCCGCCTCCTCGCCGTCGAAAAGCTCTGCACCTGGGGCATCGCGCACGACAGCGATCTCTCCGCGTCGGCCGCGCTGATCGTGGCCGAGCTCGCCACGAACGCGGTAACGCACGGGCGCGTGCCAGGGCGGGACTTCGAGGTGCGGCTGACGTTGGACGCGGACGTCCTGCGCATCGCCGTGTCGGACGCACGGGACGAGCGGTTGCCGAGAGCCACCGGAACCGCCGCCGACGACGAAGGTTCGGGCCGCGGCCTCCTCCTCGTCGTCGCTCTCGCGTACACATGGGGTGTGGAACCGCACCGGCCGGTAGGCAAGACCCCGTCAGGCACTGTCGGCGGGTGATCTCGCGGTGGCCGCGGCGCTCGGGACCCGGCGGCGGCTGCGGATCGATGTGTGGGGGCACCTGTACGGGCCGATGCGTACCCTCGCACAGGTCGTCACGGCGGCCCCGGAGCTCGACGTCGAGCCGGGCACGGGACGCGACTTCCCCTCGGTGGCGGAGGCGTTGCGGCGCGGTGAGGTGGGCGCCGGCTTCGGCCGTGTCCCCTCGCTGCGGGGGCGGGCCCTGGCGGAGCTGGCCCACCGGCTGGTACGGCTCGAGCCGGTCGACGCCGTCGTGAGTGCCGCGCACCCGCTCGCCGCCGCCCCGGAACTGCGTCCGTCGGACCTGCGGACCAGTGTGCTGCGCTACCCGGCGGAAGTGGACCGCCTCGACTTCCTCACGCACTTCGCCGAGCAGTTCGGGGTCTCACGGCGGGTCGGAGGCCCGAATCTCGGGCTCGCGCCCTTCCTGGCCCAGCAGTGGGGTGAGGCCTCCGGTGGCGCGGGTGAAGAGGCGGGTGAGGGTGCGCTCGCTGACGCCCATGCCCGCGGCCAGGGCGGACAGGGGCAGCGGCTGGTCGAAACGGGCGACGAGGAGGTCCTGGGTCAGGCCTTCTTGACCACGCTCGACTTGAGCTGCATGGCGCCGAATCCGTCGATCTTGCAGTCGATGTCGTGGCCGTCGACTCCGTCGACCAGGCGGATGTTGCGCACCTTCGTGCCCGCCTTGATCCCCGAGGGGCTGCCCTTGACCTTCAGGGCCTTGACGACGGTCACCGTGTCGCCGTCGCTCAGCACATTCCCGACGGAGTCCCTGACGACCCGCTCCCCGGAGACACTCGTGTCCTCCGCGCCGCCCACGGCGGGAACCCACTCATTGCCGCACTCCGGGCAGACCACCAGAGCGTTCATCTCGTAGGTGTACTCGCTGGAGCACTTCGGGCAAGGGGGGAGGTTCTCAAGCATTCGGCCAGAATATCCGAACTCCTGCACGATCCCCTGTCGCGTCCACAGGCGTCCCGGGGTGTCGTCCTGTGGTGGTTCGTGGCCGCCGTCCGGCCGGGAGGTTTCCGCCGCCGGGAGTGCGCGCCGAGTCCCTTCGCAGCCGAGTCGCTGTCGCTTGTCCTGTTGCTGGGTGTGCTGGCCCTCGCCGTCGTACGGCCGCGCCGGCTGCCGGAGGCCGCTGCCGCTGTGCCGGCGGCCAGGCTGCCCATCGGTCTCGGTATGGTCTCCCTCCACGATGCGCGGGCGCAGGTCCGGGAACTGCTGCCGGTGGTGGCGTTCCGGGTACTGATCCTCGTACTGCCCGGCTGTGCGCGGATGAGGGGCTGTTCCGAGCCGCTGGTGCGTCGGGCGCGTGCCACCTCCGCGGCAATGTTGTTGCCGGCCGCCCACCGGAGTCCGTCGACCACAGCGAGCGCGATGCTACGTCGGGAAGCACCCGTACCTCGACCTCCCCTCGCGGAGGGGTGGGTGGGCCGGGCGCGGCCCCCGCGAC
>NZ_JBEZKL010000096.1:0-29272 GCF_040704695.1 Streptomyces sp. NPDC048411 | reverse complement strand
CCACCACCTATAACACCACCCCCTTTTAAACACTCTTCCCCTCCCCCCCGCACTTCGTATCTCTATCACCGTTCTTTTGTCGGCGGCGGGCCCCGCAGGGGGGGCGGCGCCGGACGGGGACGTGCTGGGGGTGTACGGCGGATCATGGCCGGACATCCCCGGGGGCGCGGCCCGGGCTGTGCCTTCTCAGGTACGGCCCGGTCGCGCTCTCTGGGCCGTACCTCAGACGTTGACGCCGAAGTCCTGCGCGATGCCGCGCAGACCCGAGGCGTAGCCCTGGCCGATGGCACGGAACTTCCACTCGGCGCCGTTGCGGTACAGCTCGCCGAAGACCATGGCGGTCTCCGTCGAGGCGTCCTCGCTCAGGTCGTACCGCGCGAGCTCGGTGTTGTCCGCCTGGTTGACCACGCGGATGTACGCGTTGCGCACCTGGCCGAAGCTCTGCTGGCGGGTCTCGGCCTCGTAGATCGAGACCGGGAAGACGATCTTGTCGACGTCGGCCGGGACTCCGGCCAGGTTCACCTTGATGACCTCGTCGTCGCCCTCGCCCTCACCGGTGAGGTTGTCACCGGTGTGCTCGACGGAGCCGTCGGGGCTCTTGAGGTTGTTGAAGAAGACAAAATTACCGTCGCTGCCGACCTTGCCCTCGGCGTTGGTCAGCAGCGCGCTGGCGTCGAGGTCGAAGTCTCCACCGGTGGTGGTACGGGCATCCCAGCCCAGACCGACGATGACGGCGGTCAGGTTGGGCGCGGCCTTGGTCAGCGAGACGTTGCCGCCCTTGCTGAGGCTGACTCCCACGAGTCCTCCCATTGGTTTCTTGGGGGCCGACGACTGCCGGCGCCTCCACGTTGCGTTGGCATTCGGATCAACGACTGGATCCTAGTGACCGGTTCCCGGCCAAAACAGGCTTTTGGCCGGGGGGCGCCGGGAGATCGTCCGGAACACCGACGCGGGACCGTCCGGAACCGGATCAGATCGCGTCGAGGGCCTTGATGTAGTCGTTCAGGTCGCGCGCGTCCGGCAGACCGTTGACGACGGTCCAGCGCACCACGCCCTCCTTGTCGATGATGAAGGTGCCACGCACCGCGCAGCCCTTCTCCTCGTCGAAGACGCCGTAGGCCCGGGAGGTCGCGCCGTGCGGCCAGAAGTCCGAGACCAGCGGGTACTCGAGGCCCTCCTGCTCGGCGAAGACGCGCAGGGTGTGGATGGAGTCGTTGGAGACGGCCAGCAGCTGCGTGTCGTCGTTCTCGAACTGCGGCAGCTCGTCACGGAGGGCGCAGAGCTCACCCGTGCAGACGCCGGTGAAGGCGAACGGGTAGAACAGCAGCACCACGTTCTTCTCGCCGCGGAAGTCGGAGAGCTTCACGGTCCGGCCGTGGTTGTCCTTCAGCTCGAAATCCGGGGCCTGGGTACCGACCTCGATCGCCATGGAAACGCGTCCCTTCGCTGCTTCACCGGGCTGGGCTGTCCGGGTGGACTCCCAGCCTACGCAGAGACCTCGGCGGGCCTGCGGACAGGGATGTCCGCGGGCGGAGGACATGCGTACGGGCATGCGAAGGCCCCCGCAGGTGCACGACCGGCGGGGGCCTCGTGGTGAGTGCGGTTCAGCGCCTGGCTTTGGCCGACTTCGGGGTGACCAGACGGCTGCCCGTCCAGTCCTTGCCCGCATTGATGCTCTTGGTCTGGGAAAGACCGGCTGTCTGGCCGGCCTCGTTGATATCGCTCGGTTCGACGTAGCCTTCGCGGCCGGTCTTCGGCGTCATCAGCCAGATCACACCGCCTTCGTCGATCAGACCAATGGCATCCACCAGCGCGTCCGTAAGGTCGCCGTCCTCGTCGCGGAACCACAGCAGGACGACGTCAGCGACGTCGTCGTAGTCCTCATCGACGAGTTCCTGGCCGGTAGTGGCCTCAATGCCCTCACGGAGCTCCTGCTCGACGTCGTCGTCGTAGCCGATCTCCTGGACCACCTGTCCGGGCTCGAACCCCAGCCGTGCAGCCGAGTTGGTCCGTTCCTCCGCGTGGTCCGCGGTCGCGCTCACGGGTTGCCTCCTGATCTTGTTTCGGAAAATGCTTCAGCCACGCGCGTGCGCGGGGCGTTGGCCGTAGTCCACACGGGCGCGGCGGATCGCGCAAGTACCCAGCGTGCGAGACCGCCTAAACGGTGACGTTCCCTGCCACGTCGCCGCACGTTCGGCAGGTCCCTGACTGGGCTCCACACGGCCGTCCACACCCTTTACGTCCTTGCACAGCTTATGCCGTTTCGGTCCGCCAATCGGAGTCGAACAGCCTTTGGGAACGCTTGGACGGGTTGGGCGTATGGTTGCGGTTTGATCCAACCCGTCTGCCGGGCCGCCCTGGCGCACCGGCACATGATGTCTCCCCACCTGGCGGTTACCCCTCGGTAGAGATGACGTACGCGCCGTCGCGGTACACGATGGTGCTGGCGTACATGCATACATCCCGGGGGCATGCCTCCCGTAACCAGGCCCCGTAGAGCAGCACCGAACAGCGAAGGAACAGCGTGGCTTCCGGATCCGATCGCAACCCGATCATCATTGGCGGCCTTCCGAGCCAGGTCCCGGACTTCGATCCCGAAGAGACCCAGGAATGGCTCGACTCACTCGACGCCGCCGTCGACGAGCGCGGCCGTGAGCGGGCCCGCTACCTGATGCTCCGGCTCATCGAGCGCGCGCGCGAGAAGCGCGTCGCCGTGCCGGAGATGCGCAGTACGGACTACGTGAACACGATCGCCACGAAGGACGAGCCGTTCTTCCCCGGCGACGAGGAGATCGAGCGCAAGATCCTCAACGCGACCCGCTGGAACGCGGCCGTGATGGTGTCGCGCGCCCAGCGCCCGGGTATCGGCGTCGGCGGTCACATCGCCACGTTCGCCTCCTCCGCCTCGCTGTACGACGTGGGCTTCAACCACTTCTTCCGGGGCAAGGACGACGGTCTGGGCGGCGACCAGATCTTCTTCCAGGGGCACGCGTCCCCCGGTATCTACGCCCGCGCATTCCTGCTCGACCGGCTGAACGAGGCGCAGCTCGACGCCTTCCGGCAGGAGAAGTCGAAGGCGCCCAACGGCCTGTCCAGCTACCCGCACCCGCGGCTGATGCCGGACTTCTGGGAGTTCCCGACCGTCTCGATGGGCCTCGGTCCGCTCGGCGCGATCTACCAGGCCCGGATGAACCGCTACATGGAGGCGCGCGGCATCGCCGACACCTCCCGGTCGCACGTCTGGGCCTACCTGGGCGACGGCGAGATGGACGAGCCCGAGTCGCTGGGCCAGCTCTCCATCGCCGCCCGTGAGGGCCTGGACAACCTGACCTTCGTGGTCAACTGCAACCTGCAGCGCCTCGACGGTCCGGTGCGCGGCAACGGCAAGATCATCCAGGAGCTGGAGTCGCAGTTCCGCGGCGCCGGCTGGAACGTCATCAAGCTGGTCTGGGACCGCTCCTGGGACCCGCTGCTGGCGCAGGACCGCACGGGCATCCTGGTCAACAAGCTGAACACCACGCCGGACGGCCAGTTCCAGACGTACGCCACCGAGTCGGGCGCGTACATCCGTCAGCACTTCTTCGGGGACGACCCGCGGCTGCGCGACATGGTCAAGGACATGACCGACGACCAGATCCTGCACCTGGGCCGCGGCGGTCACGACCACAGGAAGGTCTACGCGGCGTACGCGGCGGCCAAGGCCCACAAGGGCCAGCCGACGGTGATCCTCGCGCAGACGGTCAAGGGCTGGACCCTGGGTCCGAACTTCGAGGGCCGCAACGCGACCCACCAGATGAAGAAGCTCACGGTCGAGGACCTCAAGCGGTTCCGCGACCGGCTGCACATCCCGATCACGGACAAGCAGCTGGACGAGGGCTACCCGCCGTACTACCACCCGGGCCGCAACTCGGAAGAGATCCAGTACATGCACGACCGCCGCAAGAGTCTGGGCGGCTACGTCCCGACCCGTGTGGTGCGCGCGAAGCCGCTGGTCCTGCCCGAGGACAAGACGTACGCGACCGCGAAGAAGGGGACGGGTCAGCAGTCGATCGCCACGACCATGGCGTTCGTCCGCATCCTGAAGGACCTCATGCGGGACAAGGAGATCGGCAAGCGTTTCGTGCTGATCGCGCCCGACGAGTACCGCACCTTCGGCATGGACGCGTTCTTCCCGAGCGCGAAGATCTACAACCCGCTGGGTCAGCAGTACGAGGCGGTGGACCGCGATCTGCTGCTCGCGTACAAGGAGTCGCCGACCGGTCAGATGCTGCACGACGGCATCTCCGAGGCGGGCTGCACGGCGTCGCTGATCGCCGCAGGTTCGGCGTACGCCACGCACGGCGAGCCGCTGATCCCGGTGTACGTCTTCTACTCGATGTTCGGTTTCCAGCGCACCGGTGACCAGTTCTGGCAGATGGCCGACCAGCTCGCGCGCGGCTTCGTGCTGGGTGCGACCGCCGGTCGTACGACGCTGACCGGTGAGGGTCTGCAGCACGCGGACGGCCACTCGCAGCTGCTCGCGTCGACGAACCCCGGCTGTGTGGCGTACGACCCGGCGTTCGGGTACGAGATCGCGCACATCGTCAAGGACGGTCTGCGCAGGATGTACGGCGAGAACAGCGAGGACGTCTTCTACTACCTCACCGTCTACAACGAGCCGATCCAGCACCCGGCCGAGCCGGAGAACGTGGACGTCGAGGGCATCCTCAAGGGCGTCTACCGCTTCAGGAGCGGCGAGAAGGGCATGATCCCGGCCCAGATCATGGCGTCCGGTGTGGCGGTCCCGTGGGCGGTCGAGGCGCAGCGGATCCTCGCCGACGAGTGGAACGTGAAGGCGGACGTCTGGTCGGCGACCTCCTGGAACGAGCTGCGCCGCGAGGCCGTCGAGGTGGAGCGGTACAACCTGCTGCACCCGGAGGAGGAGCAGCGCGTCCCGTACGTGACCCGGAAGCTCTCCGGCTCCGAGGGCCCGTTCGTGGCGGTCTCGGACTGGATGCGTTCGGTGCCGGACCAGATCGCGCGCTGGGTTCCCGGTGCGTACCAGTCGCTGGGTGCGGACGGCTTCGGCTTCGCCGACACGCGTGGCGCGGCCCGCCGGTACTTCCACATCGACGCGCAGTCGATCGTTCTCGCGGTGCTCACCGAACTCGCGAAGGAGGGACGGGTCGACCGTTCGCTGCTGAAGCAGGCGATCGACCGGTACGAGCTCCTGGACGTGACCGCGGCCGACCCGGGCGCGGCCGGCGGCGAAGCGTAGGCACGACCGGACAGATCCGAAGGGCGGCGGACCTCTTGGTCCGCCGCCCTTCGGCGTCAGTTCTCCCAGATCTTGAAGGCCCTGACCCGGTACGGGGACTGCGGCACCCAGGTGCCACCGCCCGGATAGGTCTCGAACTCGCCGGTCTCAGCGCACTCCGCCGACTGGTAGGTGGTGACGGGCCGGCCGGTGCGGTTGGCGAGCGCCTGGGCATGGTCGGCCGGTGGCAGCGCGACGCAGCTCTCGATGTCGATGGTGGAGAGTTCGTGGACCTGCCGGGCGCCGGTGAAGTCCGGCTTCTCCCAGAGGCAGAGCTGACCGCTTCCGCAGGCTCCGAGGCGGGCGGGTGCGGTGCGGGCCGCGGCCTGCGGGGTCGCGGAGTGGGCCGCGGCCTGCGGGGTCGCGGAGTGGGCCGCGGCCTGCGGAATCAGGGCTGTGACAGCCAGGGCGGCGGCAAGAACGGTCGTACGCATGGAAATCAACCCCCGTGGTGATACGAATCAGTTGCACGCACCCTGACCTGCCCGGCAGCACCCGGGGAAGGGGCTGCGGAGCACATCACCCTGATAGGCGACAGCCCCGCCGGAACGTTCCGGCGGGGCTGTTGTCCGCACTGTGTTGACGCCACGGGGGCGTCCCGACGAGCGGTCAGATGTGACCCGCGCCCGCGCCGGCCTCGGCGTTCGCACCGCGCTTGGTGAGGGTGGCGACCAGCGCGGCGACCACCGCGACGATGCCGGCGACCATGAACGCCGTGCTCATGCCCGACACGAACGTGTCATGGGCGACGTCCGCGATCTTCGCCGCGACCTCCGGCGGAGTGTTGCCGGCCACCGGCGGCACGCCGACCTCGACGGCCGAGGACGCGGCGTCCAGCTGCTGCGGCGCAAGGGGCGGAAGCTTCGCGGCCGCCCAGTTGTCGGCCAGCTCCGAGTCGACCCGGGAGGCCATGACCGCGCCCAGCACCGCCGTACCGAGGCTGCCGCCGACCTGCATCGCGGCCTGCTGAAGACCGCCCGCGACGCCGGAGAGCTCCATCGGGGCGTTGCCGACGATGACCTCGGTGGCGCCGACCATCACCGGGGCGAGGCCGAGGCCGAGCAGACCGAACCAGATGGACATGGTCAGGGTGCCGGTGCCGATCTCCAGCTGGGACATCCCGAACATGGCGACCGCCGTGCACACCATGCCGCCGACCAGCGGGACCCGCGGGCCGAACTTGGTGATCAAGGCGCCGGCGAGCGGCGAGGCGACAATCATCATCCCGGTCAGCGGCAGCAGGTGCAGACCGCTGTCGACGGGGCTCAGACCGTGCACGTTCTGCAGGTAGAAGGTGACGAAGAAGAGTCCGCCCATGAAGGCGAAGGCCATCAGCACCATCAGGACCACGCCCGCGGACAGCGGCACCGAGCGGAACATCGCCAGCGGGATCAGCGGCTCCCTGACGTTCTTCTGGGAGAGGGCGAACACCACGAACAGGGCCACCGCCGCCCCCAGGAAGCCGAGCGTCTTGAAGTCGCCCCAGCCCCACTCCGCACCCTTGATGAGCGCCCAGATCAGGCAGAACATCGCCTGCGACAGCAGCACGATGCCGCCGATGTCGAAGGAGCGCGGCGCGTTCTCGGCGCGGTGGTCCTTGAGGATCACCACGCCGAGCAGGAGCGCGATCACTCCGACCGGCACATTGATGAAGAAGACGGACTGCCAGCTGACGTGCTCGACGAGGACACCGCCGAGGATCGGACCGCCCGCCGTCGAGGCGCCGATGACCATGCCCCAGATGCCGATCGCCATGTTCAGCTTCTCGGCCGGGAAGGTGGCGCGCAGCAGACCGAGCGCGGCCGGCATCAACAGGGCGCCGAAGAGACCCTGCAGCACCCGGAACGCGATGACCAGGGCCACGCTGCTGGAGAAACCGATGGCTCCCGATGCCGCGGCGAAGCCCACGACACCGATCAGGAAGGTCTGACGGTGGCCGAACCGGTCACCGAGCTTGCCCGCGGTGATCAGGGAAACCGCGAGTGCGAGCATGTAGCCATTGGTGATCCACTGGACGTCGGCGAGCGAGGCCTTCAGGTCCTGCTGGATGGCGGGGTTGGCGATCGCGACGATCGTGCCGTCGAGCGCGACCATCATCACGCCGATGGCCACGGAGAAGAGCGTCAGCCAGGGGTGGCCGCGAAGCCCCTTGGCCGGGGCGGGAGCAGGAGCGCCCTGCGGCTCCCGCAACGGCTTTTCTGCGGTGGTCTGACTAGTCATGCGAGGGACACTAGTGTCAGCCGCTGACAGTTGACAAACCATTTCACAAGCCAGTAACTGTCATGTAGCTCACAGGTACCCTGAGCTGGCCAAAGAGACAGAAAGAGGACCACTCAGTGACCGATGTCGGGCGCGCCGCAGAGCAACCGACCGGGCTGCGGGAACGCAAGAAGCGACGCACCCGGGACGCCCTGCTGCACGCCGCCCTCGACCTCTTCACCACCCAGGGGTACGACGCGACCACCGTCGACGAGATCGTCGACGCCGTCGAGGTCTCCCAGCGCACCTTCTTCCGCCATTTCGCCGGCAAGGAGGAGACCGTCTTCGCCATCCAGGATCTGATGGAGTCGCACTTCCTCTCCGAGCTGCGTCGACGACCCGCGGCGGAAGCCCCTTTCGAGGCAATGCGCAGCGCGGCCCTGCGCACCTGGAACAGCATCGGCGAGGCGATCGAGGAGACCGTCACGGTCGAACTCCACATGCGTACGTACCGGATGATCGAGTCGACCCCTTGCCTGCTCGCGGCCCACCTGCGGCGCAGCCTCGACCTGGAGACCGAGATAACCGAGGTGATCGCCAGGCGCGAGAGCCTCGACATCCGGACGGATCCGCGACCGCGGGTCGCCGTCGCCGCGTTCTGCGGCGTGATGCGGGTGACCGGGCAGCTGTGGGGGCAGGGGCAGGACACGAGTGTGGAGTCGCTGCGCGCGCTGACCGAGAACTATCTGGATCAACTGGTCCCGGCGCTCGCGGGGAACTGGCATACGCCGGTCGAACCCGCGCCCGCACCTTCCGCCGAATAGTCGGCTCCGCCCCGGCCATGTGCCGAACACCTCATATCGGAGCATGACGGACTTCACAACTGCCGTACCACAACCAGCCCGAGCAGGACGGGAGCGGCGCGAAATCCGTCGGAGCGTACCGGACGTGCGCACGGAGCGTGAGGGAAACCCGCCCCAATTCCCTGCAAGCGAGTGATGTGTGTCACCCGGTTCACAGTGGTCGTCGCGCGTCTCCTAATGTGGGCCGGAGTGACTTCCTTCGACTCCTCCCCCACGCTCACCGCATGGCGCGCACTGCTCGCCGTCGCGGTCGTGTTCGTGATGCTGGCGACCACCGGCTGGACAGCCGTACGTCACCAACCCTCCCACGAGCCACGCGACATCGCACTCGCCTCCTGGGCGCGGGGACGGATAGCGGGTCGCCCTCTCCCGGACGCCGATGCACCGCCGTACCGGCTGGCGCAGTTCTTCGCCACGCTCACCGCCGCGCAGCGGACCGCGCTCGCCGACAGGTACCCGTTGGTCGTCGGCAATTTGAACGGCGCCCCGGTCACCCTGCGCTACCACGCCAACCGGCGGGCCCTGGTTCAGGCGCGGGCGGTCGAGCGGCGGCGCATGCATGACGTCAGGCTCTCCCCGGACGGCCGCGCCGAGGCGCTGCGCCGGATGGAGCGCTTCGGGTCGATGCTGGCCCACGGCCGGCATTTCCTGGCCTTCGACCCGTCCGGGAAGGGCCGAGCCGCCGAGGTGTTCGGTGACCTGGACAAGGCCGAGCGGATCTCGATGGTCGTGCCCGGTGTCGACACCAATCTGCTGACGCTGGAGCGGACCGGGCCGAAGGTCGACGCCGCCCCCGTCGGCATGGCGAAGTCGCTGTACGCGGCGGAGCGCGCCGCCCGCCCCGGCACCCGGACCGCCGTCATCGCCTGGGCCGACTACACCGCGCCCGCCGGCATCGGTATGGACGCTGCCCTGGGGAACCTCGCCGCGCGCGGCGCGGTCCGGCTCAACGCGCTCGTCGGCGCGCTGCCCGGCACGTCAAAGGTCTCGCTGTTCTGTCACAGCTACGGGTCCGTGCTGTGCGGTGTCGCCGCGGAAGAACTGCCGTCCCGGGTCACCGACATCGCGGTCGCAGGCAGCCCCGGCATGCGGGTGGAACACGCGGCGCAGCTGCACACCTCGGCCGCCGTCTGGGCGATGCGGGACCGCAACGACTGGATCCAGGACGTACCGAACATGGAGGTCGGCGGGCTCGGCCACGGGGCCGATCCGGTGGACCGCGGCTTCGGCGCGCGTGTCGTCTCGGCGGGCGACGCCAACGGGCACAGCGGCTATTTCGTGCCGGGCACCGAGAGCCTCCGCAACTTCGCCGCCATCGGCGTGGGTGCCTACGGCTCGGTGACCTGTGCGAGCGCCGACAGCGCCTGCCACAAGGGAATTTCCGGCGCCGAAGGCATGTGACGCGCGTAAAGAGCCGCAAGGAAGCATGAATTGCGGCATACGCCGAGGGGGGACGTGCGGGCAAGTGCCGCATACGATGAGGCACATGGGTGATGTGCTGGCGGGAATTCATGCCACCTGGGAGTTCGACACCGATTCCGTGCTCATACGCTTCGAACGGAGTATTCGCACGCCGAAGCTCTTCCAGAGCCTGCGTGAACGCCGCATTCCGCACGCGGCGTTGTCGTCGGTGACGCTGACTCCGGGCAAGCGGGGCACGGTGGTGCTGCATGCGGTGCCGAGGCCCGGTGCCGATCCCCTGCTGGAGGCTGCGGCAGGGCAGTTGAAGGACGGCTGCGATCCGTACCGGCTGGTGCTGCCCGCCGAACGCGAGACGCTCGCCGAGTACTACGCGGACGAGCTGCGCGCACTGCTCGGAGCGGACGCGGGGGAGCCCGCCGAACGTTTCATGGTCGCGGCCCCCGAGGCGCCGATGCAGTTCAAGGCGTACGACGGCCGGGCCAGCTTCGACGGGGACCGGATCTCCTTCCGCTGGTCCTGGACGGGTGCCTCCACGGCGAAGTGGAAGGCCGGCGACCAGACGTTTCCGGTCACCGAGCTGTGCGGGGTCGAGTGGCGGTCGCCCGAGGCGTTCGACGGCTACCTGCGGCTGGTCCCGCGAGGCGCCGGGAGTGCGGTTTCCGTGGCGGGCGCGGAAGCGGATGCGGCCGCGGAGGACGGGGCGCCCCGTACGGACGCCGCACCCGGCCCGCAGGCAATGACCCCGCGGCCCACCCAGGCCGATCAGGACCCCGCCGCGGTGATCTTCGGGCTCGGCTACGGCCCGGTGCACGAGTCGCTGCCGTTCGCCGCCGCCGTCCTGGAATCCGTACGCAGGAACCAGTCCGCACCCGTGGCGGCAACCACCGTCCTGGCGGGCGCGGGGCGCCGCGATCCGGCGGACATCGCCGAGCGGATCCGGCACCTCGGGGAACTCCACCGGGCGGGACTCGTGACGGACGACGAGTTCAGCGCGAAGAAGGCCCAGCTGCTCGCGGAGCTGTAGCGGCGGGCGTCGATCCTGCCACGCGACCGGATCAGTGGATGCGGGTGTTCGCCGGGCTGCTGGTGCTCATCGCCCCCGGTGAGCGCGCCGCTTCGAGGCGCCATGGCAGGCCGGAACACGGGCGAACCCCGCCGAACAGGGGCGGGGTTCGCCGTGTTCGCGCCGGGGATCGCGTAGCGGGGCCGGCCCGCGCCGCCGCCGTTACTCGCGCGCCGCCGACGTCGAGCTCATGTCCGGGTAGCGGTCCCCTGCGACCAGGCCGGCGATCGGCTCCAGCACGGCCAGCTCCTCCGGCGTGAGGGTGAGCCGGGTCGCCCCGACGTTCTCCAGCAGCCGGCTGCGCTTGCGGGTGCCGGGGATCGGCACCACGGTCAACCCGTGCACCTCGGCACGCTGCTGCACCCAGGCGAGTGCCACCTGCGCGGCCGTCGCCCCGTGCGCCGCCGCGATCTTGTGGACGGGCTCCAGCAGGGCGGCGTTCGCCTTCGCGTTGTCGCCGGTGAAGCGGGGCTGGTACTGGCGGAAGTCGCCCTTGGACAGATCCTTGGCGGCGTCGGCGAACGCTCCGGTCAGGAAGCCGCGGCCGAGCGGCGAGTACGGCACGAAGGTCACTCCGAGCTCGACCGCCGCGGGCACGGCGCTGCGCTCGACGTCCCGGCTGAACAGCGACCACTCGGACTGCAGGGCGGCGATCGGGTGCACGGCGTACGCCTCGCGCAGTTCCGCGCCGGTGACCTCGCTCAGCCCGAGCTGCTTGACCTTGCCCTGCTGGACCAGCTCGGCCATCGCGCCGACGGACTCGGCCAGCGGGACGGCCGGGTCCCGGCGGTGCATGTAGTACAGGTCGATGACGTCGGTGCCGAGCCTGCGCAGGCTGTCCTCGACGGCCCGGCGGATGTACGCGGGGTCGTTGCGCACCGCCCGGTACTGCGGGTCGTCGTCCCTGCGCTCGATGGCGAACTTCGTGGCGAGCGTGATCTCGTCGCGGTGCGCCCCGACGAACGGGGCGAGGAACGTCTCGTTGGCGCCGCTGCCGTAGATGTCCGCGGTATCGAAGAGTGTGACGCCGGCCTCCAGCGCCGCGTCCAGGGTGTCCCGGGCGGCGGCCTCGTCGGTGTCCCCGTAGAACTCGCTCATTCCCATGCAGCCGAGTCCCTGCACGCCCACCCGCGGGCCGCCGTTCCCGAGTTCCACGGTGTCGATCTTGTTGTCAGTCATCAGCCGCAAGGCCTTTCCGGCGCCCGTCGGGCACTCGCATAGAAGTCGATCTTGTGGTCGAGGACGGCGAGGGTGTCCTGGAGCTCCGCGATCCGCGTCCTCACGTCGCGGCGGGTCGCCTCCAGCAGCTCCTGCCGTTCCTCGAAGGTGTGCTCGCCCTCGCGCAGCAGCTCCGCGTACCGGACCATGTCGGCGACCGGCATCCCGGTCAGCCGCAGCTTGCCGACGAAGGCCAGCCAGTCCAGGTCGCGATTGGTGAAGCGGCGCTGACCGGTGTGGGACCGGTCGACGTGCGGCATCAGCCCGATGCGCTCGTACCAGCGCAGGGTGTGCGCGGTGAGCCCGGTGAAGGCGGCGACCTCACTGATGGTGTAGCGGTCCTGGCCCTCGGGGCGCGGATGCGCCTGCGAGGCCGAGGCGCAGACGTCCACCTTCACGGAAGTGCTCTCCATCACCGTCATGCCCTCCACGCTAGAACCTTGGAGTGCACTCTAAGCAAGCGCGAACGGGGACGGATTTCGGCGGCGGCCGCGCCACCCCCTCCGAGCCGTGCAGGACGGCCCTTTAGGCTCATACGTATGCAGAGCCTGGCGATGATCGACAACTGGCCCGTCCCCACCGCGGCGGCGGCCGTCGTACGAGCGGACGGCACCGTCGTCGGTACGCACGGCCCGACCGCGCACCGCTTCCCGCTCGCCTCCGTCACCAAGCCGATCGCGGCCTATGCGGCGCTCGTGGCATACGAGGAGGGCGCGGTCGAGCTCGACGAGCCGGCCGGGCCCGAGGGCTCCACCGTCCGGCATCTGCTCGCGCACACCAGCGGGCTCGCCTTCGACGAGCACCGGACGACGGCCGCCCCCGGCACCCGGCGGCTCTACTCCAACGCGGGCTTCGAGGTCCTCGGCGACCACATCGCCAAGGCCACCGACATCCCGTTCCCGGAGTATGTGCGCCAGGCGGTGCTGGAACCGCTCGGGATGACGTCGACGACGGTGGACGGCTCGCCCGCCAAGGACGGCATATCGACCATCGACGATCTGGCGCGGTTCGCGGCAGAGGTGCAGACGCCACGACTGCTCGACCCGCGCACGGTGCTGGCCGCGCAGACCGTCGTCCACCCCGGCCTGAAGGGCGTGCTGCCCGGTTACGGCCACCAGAACCCCAACGACTGGGGGCTCGGCTTCGAGATCCGGGACCACAAGTCGCCGCACTGGACGGGCGGTTCTTCGTCGCCTGCGACCTTCGGGCACTTCGGGCAGTCCGGGACGTTCCTGTGGATCGACCCGGCGGCCGGAGCGGCGTGCGTCGCGCTCACCGACCGCGCCTTCGGCCCGTGGGCGGTGGAGGTGTGGCCGCCGTTCACGGACGCGGTGCTCGCGGAGCTCCGCTCCGGCCACTGAGAAGCATCACCGGTCGGCCGCTTTCGTGGCCAGACACTCGAACCAGACCGTCTTGCCACGGCCGTCGCGGTGCGGTTCCGCGCCCCAGCGGCCGGTGACGGCATCGACGAGGACCAGCCCTCTCCCGCCCTCGTCGAGTGCATCGCCCATGCTCGCGCGGGGCAGTTCCGGGCAGCCGTCCGCGACCTCGACGCGCACGCCCCGGACCGGGAGCAGGAAGATGAGCGTCTGACACCGGCGGCCGGGGACGTGCCGTACGACATTGGCGATCAGTTCGGTGAGCGCCAACTCCGCCGCGTCGGCCACATCGAGGAGATCCCAGCCGGTGAGGTAGAGCCGCAGGATGCGGCGCAGATGCCTGGCCGAGTGCTCACCGATCGCGAAGTCGGCGCGGTAGGTCGCCTCCACCGCATCTCCAGCGCTCGGATCAAGTACGTGATTCATGTCACCAGCATGCAGTGGGTTGATTACGCTCGGCTACGTACGGAAACGAACGCCGTGAGGCGTTGAACGCCGGAGGTGCCCCCGCCGTGGCCAACATCCAGACTCTCGATCCCAGCGCTTCCCCGTTGGACTACTACGGGTGGGAACTGCGCCGCCAGAGAGAGGCCCACAACCTCAAACAGGGGCAGCTCGGCGACATCATCTTCTGCACCGGCTCCCTGATCGGCCAGATCGAGACCACGAGGAAGCTACCCACCCGCGACTTCTCCGAGCGGGTGGACGCGGCACTCGGCACGGGCGGCGTGTTCTCTCGCCTCGTCGGCCTGGTCCTGCGCAGCCAGCTGCCGACCTGGTTCCAGCCGTACGCCGAGATGGAGTCGTGCGCCGCGTACATCTCCACGTACCAGGCGCAGTTGGTGTACGGGCTGTTGCAGACGGAGGGGTATGCGCGGGCGGTCCTGGCCACCGGCATGCCGGACGATCTCGACGGGCTACTGGCGGCCCGGATGGAACGCCAGCGCATCCTGGAGCGGGAACGGCCGCCGCTCGCCTGGGCGATTCTCGACGAGGCGGTGCTGCACCGGCCGATAGGAGGCCGTGAGGTCATGCGGAACCAACTCGCTCGCCTGTTGGAGTACGTCGACCACCGGTGGATGCGGATCCAGGTAATGCCCTTCGCGGCCGGTCAACACGCAAGCCTGGACGGCGCGTTCAATCTCCTACGCTTCGACGACGACCCCGACATCGTCTACACGGAGGACATCGTCTCCGGCCATATGACCGCCAATCCCGACACCCTCAGAGAGGCCGCACTCCGATACGCTCATTTGCAGACCGCCGCCCTCTCCGTCGAGGACTCCGCGGCCCTGATCACCCGCGTGATGGAGGAGCGTTATGGAGACCGGTCCCAACCTGAAGAACGCGCGGTGGCGTAAGTCGAGTTACAGCGGAAGCACCGGCGGCGACTGCGTCGAGTGCACTGTGACCGGCGGCGCGGCCTGGCGTAAGTTCAGCTACAGCGGAAACACCGGCGGTGACTGCGTCGAGGTGGCCGACGGCCTCCCCTGCACCGTCCCCGTCCGCGACAGCAAGAACCCCGACGGCCCCGTCCTGACCGTCGGGGCCGACGCCTGGCAGAGCTTCGTGGACGGGCTCCGCTGACGTCACCGGAAGCCCTGTGTGACGAAAGGGGGCTCGGGACGACCATCCGTGGTCGTCCCGGGCCCCCTTCCGCTCCCCCGTGACGCGTGCCGCCACGGGCAGCATGCGTCATGTCACTGCATGTTCTGCACGTGCGGGTGGCCGTAGGAAGCGGTGCACACGTACAACTGCAGGCTGTGGCCACGGCCGATGTTGAGCTGCGTGGCACGGGCCGGGCCGAGGAAGTGCAGGCCGGTGTAGTCGGCATCCTCGACCGGTCGCCAGCTCCCACTGCCACCGCCCCAGTCGCTGCCGTCGATGGTGAGCAGCGGGCGGACGCCCGAGCCGCACTCGGGGCAGGCCATGGGGAACGGGTCGGAGAAGCTCCACGGAGCGTGGCCGCCGACCTCGCAGCCCGGGACGACGCCAAGGTCGGCGCTCAGCAGGTCGGCGCCTTCCTCCCTGGGCCGGCGCCACGCCTCGGCACGAATCCTTTGCCGCGAACGGGGTTGACGGCCAATCAGAGAGAACTCGTCGAACGGGTACGGATGTTGAGGCTCGGCAGGTCGGGATTCGGCACCCTCCAGGCTTGACGGCTAACGCCGGTAGCCGTAGTTTGGCGCCACGCGGCTAACATCGTTAGCCACGTCGGTCAGTCACAACGTGAGAGGGCTGCAGTGAACACCACCACAGCCGGCAGCACCCTGTGCAGCAGTGTCCCGACCCGGCCCTTCCGTGATACATGGAAGGCGCCGGCGCTCCTCTCCGGGGCGATGACGGTTCCCGGGAAGGAGCGCCGTGGCTGACCGCGCGCAGCAGATCATGGCCGCCGCCCGGGAACTGCTCGACGCCGAAGGTCCGGATGCGTTGTCGATGCGGCGCATCGCCGAGCGTGTCGGCATCCGGGCGCCTTCCTTGTACAAGCACTTTCCTGACAAGGCCGCTGTCGAGGCCGGACTCCAGCTGCAGGGGATGACCCAGCTGGCTGAGGAACTGGAGGCCGCCGAAGCCGAGATCGGCGTCGAACCGCCCCTGCTCGTGCTCGCCCGTGCCTACCGCCGTCACGCTCTCGCCAACCCGCACCTCTACCGCATCACTCATGGTCGGCCGCTCGCCCGCGCCGCGCTTCCCGAAGGGCTCGAAGATCGCGCGGCGACGCCGTTGGCCAACGCGGTGCACGGCGACATTCACATCGCGCGCTCGCTCTGGGCATTCGCGCACGGCATGGTCGTGCTCGAACTCGACGGCCGCTTCCCGCCCGGCGCAGACCTGGACGCCGCATGGCGCACCGGCTGCGATGCGTTCGCCCAGGCAATCCGGGACAAGACCCGGGAGGACATCGCATGACCACAATCGCCGAAGAGCCCGCTACCGGCATCACCGCCCGCGCCGCCGGATACGTACACGCCGCGGCTTGGATTCTCGGGCTCGCCGCCGCATGGGGAGCCACACCCGAAGTCGGTGACACACACGCCGGGATCACGACCGCGTACGCCGACCGGCCGGTCCAGGTTGTCGCCCAGGCGCTGCTCGTCCACGGTGTGGCAGCTGCCGCCCTGCTCGTCGTCGGATCCGGACTGCTCGACCGGGCCCGCCGAACCGACAACACTGCGGCTCGCTCGGCCGGATGGGCCGGGAGAGTCGCGGGGGCGCTCGCATGCGTGCAACTCGTCATGGAGCTGATCGCGGTGTCTGGAGCTGATCCGGCGTCACCGGGCAGGACCGGCACACTGTTCGAGGCGATTCAGCGTGTGGACGGTGTCAAGATGTTCGCGTTCGCCGTGCTCGCCGCGGCTGCCTGTGCGGCCTCCCGGCACGGCGCGCTGTTGCGGCGTTGGGAGGTCGTCATCGGCTGGGCCCTCGCCGCCACGATTACCGCGTCCGGCATCGGATACCTGCTCCTGTCCACTGCCCTGACCCCGACGGCATTCATCTCACTGCCCTTGCTCCTGATCTGGATCGCCGCACTCGGCGCAGCCCTCGGACGCCTGCCTCGTCGGGCAGTGAGTGAAACGGAGCGACCATGAATCTCGCCTACCTTCCCAGTCCCTCGACCGGGGTTCTTCACCTTGGCCCGGTTCCGTTGAGGGCGTACGCCTTCTGCATCATCCTGGGCGTGTTCGTGGCCGTCTGGCTGGGCAACCGGCGCTGGGTTGCGCGCGGCGGGGATCAGGGCGTGATCGCGGACGTCACCATCTGGGCAGTGCCGTTCGGTCTCGCCGGTGGACGGCTGTACCACGTGATCACCACCCCCGACGCGTATTTCGGCGAACGCGGCGAGCCGATCCGAGCGCTGTACGTGTGGGAGGGCGGGCTCGGTATCTGGGGTGCCATCGCCCTGGGCGGGGTCGGCGCGTGGATCGGCTGCCGTCGCCACCGCATCCCCTTCCCCGCCTTCGCGGACGCGGTCGCCCCCGGCATAGCCCTGGCCCAGGCGGTCGGCCGCTGGGGCAACTGGTTCAACCAGGAACTCTACGGCCGCCCCACCACGCTCCCCTGGGGCCTGGAGATCGACCGCGCGCACCGTCCGTCCGGCACGCTCGACATCGCGACGTACCACCCCACCTTCCTCTACGAGTCCCTCTGGGACATCGGCGTCGCCGCACTGGTCCTCTGGGCGGGCCGCCGGTTCGCGCTCGGTCACGGCAGGACCTTCGCCCTGTACGTCGCCGCCTACACGGCCGGCCGGTTCTGGAGCGAGTACCTGCGCATCGACGAGTCCCACACGTTGCTCGGCCTGCGCCTGAACAACTGGACCTCCGTCGTGGTCTTCCTCGGCGCCATCGCCTGCCTCGTCGTATCGGCCCGCCGCCATCCGGGCATCGAGGACGTGTCGCGACCGAAGGACGAGGGCCGCAACGAGAGGGCCGGCGAGCCGCGCCCGGACGTCGCGGTCAAAACAGGAGGAGCGACGCACGATGACAGGTGAGACCGTCAGCGCCACCACGGGCCCGGGCCACCCGGCTCGCCTGGGGCCCCGTGCTGAGTACGGGCCGGTGCCGAACGCTTCTGTCTGATGGACGAGTCCGCGCTGCGGAGCGCGGTTGGAGATGCCGAGATCATGTGGGGCCAGTGCCGGGTCAGGCGGATTCTTCGCCCGGTACCTTGGCGAGCTCCACACCACGCAGGCTGAGCAGCACCAACGCGACGCACCCGCAGGCGAGCGCGATGTCGGCGACGTTACCCACGAACGGGCCGTAGTCGATGAAGTCCACAACATGCCCGCGGGCCACCCCGGGCTCGCGGAAGAGCCGGTCGCCCAGGTGGGACACCGCACCGCCGAGCAGCGCGCCCAGCACAAGCGCCCAGCCCGCAGAGGCCAGGCGGCGTGCGGTGTAGAGGATGCCGACCACTGCCGCTGCCGCCGCCAAGGTGAACACCCATGTCGCCCCCGTGCCGATGGAGAACGCGGCGCCGGGGTTGTACAGCAGCCGGAAGTGGATCAGAGGGGGGACCACGGCGACGCGCTCGCTGTCGGACAGCGCGGAGACCGCCCACATCTTGGTGAGCTGGTCCACGAGCAGGACCACCGCCGCCAGCATGAGCATCATGCTGTACCGTCGGCCTGAACCCCGCTCCAACCGCATCATCAGGGCCTCCGTGCGTTGCGATGTCCGAACCAGAATTCCCTGAGACTATCGGCCCCTCCTGAGGCATCTTCCAGCTTTTCCCGGACGAAGCCCCGTCGGACTGTCAGTGGTGCCGTCCACGATCGTTCCCATAGCTGCTCCAGCTGTTCGAGTCCGGCGATCAGGGGGTGAACGATGGGGACGTCACCGGTGTCACCGGCACAGGTACGCACGCCTGAGCCGACGATTGCGCCGATCACTCGAGTGGGATGGAGTTCGGCACCCCGGGAACCGCTACCCTCCTCGGCCATGGCCGACATAGTCCGCGCTACCGTCTCCGACGTCCCGGCGCTCGCCTCCGTGCTCGCCAGTGCCTACGCCGAGGACCCCGTCTGGTCCTGGCTGATGCCGCACGACCGGGACCGGCGGCTGCGGCTGCTGTTCGCCGCGCATCTGGCGCAGCAGGTCCCGGCGGGCCGGGTGTGGACCGATCCGGACCGCACGGTGGCGGCGGTGTGGGCGGAGCCCGGGCAGTGGAAGCTGCCGGTGAGCTATCTGCTGCGCAACGCGAGCACGCTCCTGAGGGCGGGCCGGGCCCAACTGCCCCGGACCGCAATGCGGTTGCTCGCGCTGGAGCACCGCCACCCGGCCGACCCCGCGCACTGGTACGTCGAGTACATCGGAACCCACGCGGATGCGCGCGGCACGGGGCGCGGGTCCCAGGTGCTCGGCGGGCTGCTGGGGCAGGCGGACGCGGACGGGCGGCCGGTGTTTCTGGAGTCGAGCAACCGCCGCAACCTGACCTTCTACCAACGGCACGGCTTCACCGTGCGGGAGGAAATGACGTTCCGGGCCGGGCCGGGCCGCCGATGTGGTCGATGTGGCGCCGGGACACGGGCCAGTAGCGCTTCGCCGACGAGTGGGCCCGCCGCCCACGGCGGTGCGGTGGTTGCGGACGAGAACCACGGCCCGTGCCGGTGTCCCGCCCGCAACCACGCAGTCATTCACCCTCATTCACCGGAACGCCCTCGCGGGTCGCGCCGGCATCCCCGAGCGGGCTCTCGTCACTTCCGCCAGAACAGGTGGTGCGTCACGCCACTCGGGCTGGGCACCACGTCCAGGTGGTACCGGTCGAGCAGCTCATCGGGTGACTCCCAGAGCCGTACTCCGGATCCGAGCTTCACCGGCGAGACCGCCACATGCAGGGTGTCGACGAGGTCGGCGTCAAGGAACTGCCTGATGGTGGTAGCTCCGCCACCGAGTCGGACGTCCTTGCCCTCGGCCGCCTCCCGCGCCTGCTGGAGGACCGTGGCCGGGTCGCCGTCGACGAAGTGGAACGTGGTGTCGGACAGCGTGTACGAAGGACGTGTGTGGTGGGTCATGACGAACACCGGGGTGCGGAACGGGGGCTCGTCGCCCCACCAGCCGCGCCACTCGTGGTCGTTCCAGGGCCCGCGCTGGGGCCCGAACTTGTTGCGGCCCATGATCTCGGCGCCGATGTTGTGCGCGTAGTCCCGGGTGAAGTAGTCGTCGAGGCCCCGGCTGCCCCCGGGGTCGGTGCGCATGGGCCAGCTCGCCGTCGCACCGGCCCAGGCGAACAGCCTCTCGGGATCGACGTGGCCGAACGGACTCTCGAAGCTCTGGTCTTCACCAGCCCCGATTCCGTCACTGGAAACATTGAAGTTCTGGACTCTCAGCAGCTGGGCCATACGTTCCTCCTGCGTCGTCGACAACAGTGATGAGACTCTTCAGCGATGAGACTCTTCGGGTCGGCAAAACTCATCGCCGCCTCCGCGACCGATCGGAATCCGGGCCGCCCATGGCCCTCCCGGCTCAGGCCGACAGTTCCCAGATAAGCACCTCGGCTGTCCCGGCCGCCACCAGCTCCAGCCCCTCCTCCTCAGCGATCCGCGCCGAGTCGCCCGGCCCAAGCTCCTCGTCGCCGATCCGCACGCCCCCGGCCACCACATGGACATACACCCGCGCCGCGTCCGGCACCGCCGCGCGCTCCCCCTCGCCCAGCCTGCGCACGTGCAGCATCGCACCGGCTTCCGGGAGGGCGTACGGGGTGGAGTCGGCGATGCCGGAGACGATCGTGTACGAGGGTTCGCCGCCCGGGGAGAGCGGGGACAGCCACATCTGCAGGAACGTCAGCGGAACGTCTCCGTCGTTGCGTTCGACGTGGCGTACCCCGGCCGCGGCGCTGAGGTGCTGGAGGTCCCCGGCCCGCACGACGGTCGCGTGGCCGGCCGAATCGCGGTGGGTCAGCTCGCCCTCGACGACCCAGGTGACGATCTCCGTGTGGCTGTGCGGGTGTTCGTCGAAGCCCGCGCCGGGCGCCAGTCGCTCCTCGTTACAGGCCAGGATCGCGTCGAAGCGCAGGTTGTCCGGGTCGTAGAAGGAGCCGAAGGAGAAAGCGTGCCGGGACAGGATGCCGACGGCCTCGTCCCCGCCCGTGTACCGGTCGTCCGCGCGCTGTACGGAAATCACGGGTCCACGGTAGCCCGGCCCGGCGCCCCTGCGTCCCGGCCGGCAGTCCGCTACTCGACATGACGACCCGCGGTAGCCCCGGCCCACCGTGCCCGCGGCCCGATAAGGCAGTCTTGTCTCCGTGCCCCGACCCGATCCTGAGCAGCCTGCTGCGAATGACGCCCACCTGCATGCCGCGACCCTGAAGCGGCTGGAGCAGTCCTCCGGCCGACTGGCCGCGAACGCGATCGCCCGCATGGACGAGTCGCTGCCCTGGTACCGGGCGATGCCACCGGAGAACCGGTCCTGGATCGGCCTGGTGGCCCAGGCCGGAATCGCCGCCTTCACCGAGTGGTTCCGGCACCCGGAGACGCCGCAGGCCATCTCCACCGATGTGTTCGGTACGGCTCCGCGCGAGCTGACCCGGGCGATCACACTACGCCAGACCGTCGAGATGGTGCGCACGACGATCGAGGTCATGGAGGCCGCGATCGAGGAGGTCGCCGCGCCCGGCGACGAGTCGCTGCTGCGCGAGGCGCTGCTCGTCTACGCGCGGGAGATCGCCTTCGCGACCGCCCAGGTGTACGCGCAGGCGGCCGAGGCGCGCGGCGCCTGGGACGCCCGGCTGGAATCGCTCGTGGTGAACGCGGTGCTGTCCGGGGAGGCCGACGAGGGCGCCGTCTCCCGGGCCGCCGCGCTCGGCTGGAACTCCCCCGAGCATGTGTGCGTGATCCTCGGTACGGCCCCCGACGGCGACAGCGAACTGACCGTCGAGGCGATCCGGCGCGCCGCCCGCCACGCCAAACTCCAGGTCCTCACCGGAGTGCTCGGCAGCCGTCTGGTCGTCATCGCGGGCGGCAGCGACAACCCGCTGCACGTCGCGAAGGCGTTGATCGGCCCGTACGCGGCCGGCCCGGTCGTCGCCGGGCCCGTGGTGCCCGACCTGCTGGCGGCCACCCGGTCCGCCCAGGCCGCCGCCGCCGGGCTCAAGGCGTGCGGTGCCTGGCAGGACGCACCGCGGCCGGTTCTGGCGGACGACCTGCTGCCGGAGCGCGCCATTGCGGGCGACCCCGCCGCGCGTGACCAGTTGGTGGAGGAGATCTACAGACCGCTGGAGGAAGCGGGCTCGGCGCTGCTGGAGACACTGAGCGTGTATCTGGAGCAGGCGAGCAGCCTGGAAGGCGCGGCCCGGATGCTGTTCGTGCACCCCAACACCGTGCGCTACCGGCTTCGACGTGTGACAGACGTCACCGGGTGGTCACCCTCCGATGTCCGCTCGGCGTTCACGCTGCGAATCGCCCTGATTCTGGGGCGTCTGGCCGACAGGGATACCCAGTCCTAAACTTTTGTCGGACATCAACAATTCCCCCTACGGTTCTTCGTCCCTGTCCCCACGGGCGTTCAGGACCGTTCACAAGAGAGAGTGTGAGGGTGCTCGTACTCGTCGCTCCCGGCCAAGGCGCTCAGACGCCCGGCTTCCTGACTCCCTGGCTCGACCTCCCCGGTGCCTCCGACCGCGTCGCGGCCTGGTCCGACGCCATCGGGCTCGACCTTGCCCACTACGGCACGAAGGCCGACGCGGACGAGATCCGTGACACCGCGGTGGCTCAGCCGCTGCTGGTCGCCGCGGGCCTGCTGTCCGCCGCCGCACTGGCCGCGTCGCCCGATGTCGTCGCGGGTCACAGCGTTGGCGAGATCACCGCGGCGGCGCTCGCCGGTGTCCTCGACGAGGAGGCCGCGCTTCGTCTCGTACGCACCCGCGGGCTCGCCATGGCGGACGCCGCAGCGGTCACGGAGACCGGCATGGCGGCACTGCTCGGCGGCGACCCCGACGTGACGGTCCCTCACCTGGAGATGCTCGGGCTGACCCCGGCGAACGTCAACGGGGGCGGCCAGATCGTCGCCGCCGGCACCGCCGCGCAGATCGCCGCGCTGACCAAGGACATGCCCGAGGGCGTGCGCCGCGTGGTGCCCCTCAAGGTCGCCGGCGCCTTCCACACCCACCACATGGCTCCCGCCGTCGACCGGCTCCGCGAGGCCGCCGCGGCACTGACGGTCTCCGAGCCGACTGTGACATATGTCTCGAACGCCGACGGGAAGCCGGTCGCCACCGGCGCCGAGGTCATCTCGCGGCTGGTCGGCCAGGTCGCCAACCCGGTCCGCTGGGACCTGTGCATGGAGACGTTCAAGGAACTGGGCGTCACGACGCTCATCGAGGCCTGCCCGGGTGGGACCCTGACCGGTCTCGCCAAGCGGGCGCTGCCCGGGGTGCAGACCCTCGCGCTCAAGACCCCCGACGACCTCGACGCGGCCCGCGCGCTCCTCGCTGAGCACGCAGGCGCCTAAGGAGCCCGAGAGCATGTCGAAGATCAAGCCCAGTCAGGGCACCCCGTACGCACGGATCATGGGCGTCGGCGGCTACCGTCCGACCCGCGTCGTGCCCAACGAGGTGATCCTCGAAACGATCGACTCGTCCGACGAGTGGATCCGCTCCCGCTCCGGCATCGCCACCCGCCACTGGGCCTCCGAGGAGGAGACCGTGGCCGCGATGTCCGTGGCAGCGTCCGGCAAGGCCATCGCCGATGCCGGGATCACGCCGGAGCAGATCGGCGCCGTCATCGTCTCCACCGTCTCGCACTTCAAGCAGACGCCGGCCATCGCGACCGAGATCTCCCACAAGATCGGTGCGGGCAAGCCCGCCGCCTTCGACATCTCCGCCGGCTGCGCCGGGTTCGGCTACGGTCTGACTCTCGCCAAGGGCCTGATCGTCGACGGTTCGGCCGAGTACGTACTCGTCATCGGCGTGGAACGGCTCAGCGACCTCACCGACCTGCACGACCGCGCGACGGCGTTCCTGTTCGGCGACGGTGCCGGCGCGGTCGTCGTCGGCCCCTCCAAGGTGCCCGCCATAGGCCCGACGGTCTGGGGCTCCGAGGGCGACAAGTCCGAGACGATCAAGCAGACCGTGGCGTGGGACGAGTTCCACGCCGAGCGTCCGGAGAAGTTCCCGGCCATCACGCAGGAGGGTCAGGCGGTCTTCCGCTGGGCCGTCTTCGAGATGGCGAAGGTCGCCCAGCAAGCGCTGGACGCGGCTGGGATCGCCCCGGAAGACCTGGACGTCTTCATCCCGCACCAGGCCAACATGCGGATCATCGACTCGATGGTGAAGACCCTGAAGCTGCCGGAGCATGTCACGGTCGCCCGTGATGTGGAGAACACCGGCAACACCTCCGCCGCCTCGATTCCGCTCGCTATGGAGCGGCTTCTGGCGACCGGTCAGGCGAAGAGCGGCGACACCGCGCTCGTCATCGGCTTCGGGGCGGGTCTCGTCTACGCCGCGACGGTCGTTACTCTCCCCTAGGCACACCGGACCTTCCGGTCCGGACGTCCGTACCCTGCAGAAATACATCGAAGGAGCGCCAACATGGCCGCCACCCAGGAAGAGATCGTCCGCGGTCTCGCCGAGATCGTCAACGAGATCGCCGGTATCCCGGTCGAGGACGTCCAGCTGGACAAGTCCTTCACCGACGACCTGGACGTCGACTCGCTGTCCATGGTCGAGGTCGTCGTCGCCGCCGAAGAGCGCTTCGACGTCAAGATCCCGGACGAGGACGTCAAGAACCTCAAGACGGTCGGCGACGCTGCCGACTACATCCTGAAGCACCAGGCCTGATCCAGCCGGCTCGTGTGTCGCCACCCGGCGGTGGCGCCTCTGATTCACGACCCTCTACACGTGGAGAAGATTTTCCAGTGAACTCGACCAATCGCACCGTGGTCGTCACCGGTATCGGCGCAACCACTCCGCTGGGTGGCGACTCGGCGTCGACCTGGGAAGGTCTGATGGCCGGTCGTTCCGGCGTCAAGCCTCTCGAGGGCGAGCGTTTCGCCGAACTGCCCGTCCGGATCGCCGCCCTCGCGGCCGTCGACCCGGGCGACGTACTGCCCCGCCCGCTCGCCCGCAAGCTGGACCGCTCGGCGCAGTTCGCGCTGATCGCGGCCCGCGAGGCGTGGGCGGACGCCGGCTTCACCGGCAAGGCCGGTGAGGACGACAAGATCCAGCCCGACCGGCTCGGCTCGGTCATCGCCTCCGGTATCGGTGGTGTGATCACGCTCCTCGACCAGTACGACGTGCTGAAGGAGAAGGGCGTACGCCGCGTCTCCCCGCACACCGTGCCCATGCTCATGCCGAACGGCCCGGCGGCCAACGTCGGCCTCGAGATCAACGCACAGGCCGGTGTCCACACCCCGGTCTCCGCCTGTGCGTCGGGCGCCGAGGCCATCGGGTACGCCGTCGAGATGATCCGCTCCGGCCGCGCCGATGTCGTGCTCGCCGGTGGCACCGAGGCGGCCATCCACCCGCTGCCGATCGCGGCGTTCGCCAACATGATGGCGATGTCCAAGAACAACGACGAGCCCGAGAAGGCGTCTCGTCCGTACGACACGGGCCGTGACGGCTTCGTGCTCGGCGAGGGCGCGGGCGTCGTGGTCCTGGAGTCCGCGGAGCACGCTGCCGCACGGGGCGCCAAGGTCTACTGCGAGGTGCTGGGGCAGGGGCTGTCCGCGGACGCCCACCACATCGCCCAGCCCGAGCCGACCGGGCGCGGGATCGCTGCCGCGATGCAGAACCTGCTGGACCAGACGGATCTCAAGCCGTCGGAGGTCGTGCACCTCAACGCGCACGCCACGTCGACGCCGCAGGGCGACGTCGCGGAGCTGAAGGCTCTGCGCAAGGTCCTGGGCGACGACCTCGACCATGTCGCGATCTCCGCGACGAAGTCGATGACCGGTCACCTGCTCGGTGGCGCGGGCGGCATCGAGACCGTTGCGACGGTCCTGGCGCTGCACCACCGGATGGCTCCGCCGACGATCAACGTGGAGAACCTCGACGAGGCGGTGGATGCGGACATCGTGCGCGATGAGCCCCGTCCGTTGCCCGAGGGGCCGATCGCCGCGATCAACAACTCGTTCGGGTTCGGAGGGCACAACGTGGTGCTGGCGTTCCGCAGCGTCTGATCCACGGCCCGCGCCCGGTACACCGAGGCCCGCCTCCCCCGAGTGGGGAGGCGGGCCTCGTCCGCTGTGCGGGGCGCTTCGGGGGGCTCTGTCCCCGCGCTCCGCTCCTCAAATCGCCGCAGGGGCTGATGTGTGTCGCGCCGGATTCCGGCCGCAGGCTCTGAGACGCGGGGCCCTGGGCCGAGCCCCGGTTTCGGGAAGGGGCCGGCAGGGGAACAGGCCCGCCGCAGGCGCCCCTCACACCACCTGGTGGAGCCACCGCACCGGGGCCCCCTCCCCCGCATGCCGGAACGACTCCAACTCGTCGTCCCACGGCTTGCCGAGAAGTTTGGCGATCTCCGCCTCCAGCTCCGTCTCCCCCCGCACCGACCGCGCCAGCGCGGCCCGCAGCCGGTCCTCCGGAACCAGGATGTCGCCGTGCATGCCGGTGACCGCGTGGAAGATGCCCAGCTCCGGCGTGGAGCTGTACCGCTCGCCCTCCGCCGTCGCACACGGCTCCGCCGTCACCTCGAAGCGCAGCAGATCCCACCCCCGCAGTGCGGAGGCGAGCTTCGACGCGGTACCCGCGGCGCCCTTCCAGGAGAACTCGGACCGCCAGGTGCCGGGCGAGGCCGGCTGTCTGATCCAGTCGAGCTGAACCCGCACACCGAGGACACCCGCCACCGCCCATTCGACATGTGGGCAGAGCGCGCGCGGTGCGGAGTGAACGTACAGAACTCCACGTGTCGTCACCGGGACCTCCAGTGTGGGACGAGGTTCGCCTTCCCCAGCGGCCTCGCGCCCGTACCGCCTTTACTCGACCGGTCCCCGAGGCTGTCGTCAGTAAACAGCATCGGGAGTTAATCTCCGGAAAAGGGACAGTATGTGACGTGATGTGATGATACGAAGCCACCCAAGTGGAGTCGGGCGGCGGAACGCGGCACTGGTTCGACGGGGAAAAGCTACCGTGCGGTGGCGCCCGAGGTGTGACGTACCGTCGGTCCTGGGCCCATGATTCGCAGAGCTTTTACCCGGCAGGGCGCGCGGGCGTGTCGCCTGGGGCCACGGGGGTTGCCGGGGCATAAACGGGAGGGCATGAGGGATGCAGAATCGTTCCGCGAGCCATCGCTCGCGCACCACTGCCACCGTCCTGACGGTGCTTCCGGTGATCGCCGTGGTCGCGCTGGCCGGCTGTGACACCGGGCCGGACACGACGACCAAGGGGTCCGCCGCCGGGCGGCACCACCCGTCTGCCACGCCCTCCCCCGTCTGGAACCCCAGTCCAGGGTCGGTCGCCGCGGTCGGGGACTCCATCACCCGTGGTTTCGACGCCTGTTCCGTGCTGGCCGACTGCCCTGAGGTCTCCTGGGCGACCGGCACGGACAGCGAGGTCCGGAGCCTCGCCGTGCGGCTGCTCGGCTCCTCGGGCGCGGCCTCGCACAGTTGGAACCACGCCGAGACCGGGGCCCGGATCGCCCAATTGCCGGAGCAGATGGCCCTCGCGGCGGAGCGGAAGCCGGACCTGGTGACCGTGATGATCGGCGCCAACGACGCCTGCCGGGACTCGGCGGGACTGATGACGCCGGTGGCGGACTTCCGGGCCTCGTTCGAGGCGTCGATGCGTCAGCTCCGCAGCAAGGCACCGAAGGCGCAGGTGTACGTGTCGAGCGTGCCGGATCTCAAACGCCTCTGGTCGACGGGGCGCGACAACCCCCTGGGCAAGCAGATCTGGAAGCTGGGCATCTGCAAGTCGATGCTGGGCCATGCGGATGACATGAGCGCCGGGGCCGAGGCGCGCCGAGCCTCGGTGCAGGAGCGGGTCGTGGCGTACAACGAGGTGCTGCGGAACGTGTGCGCGAAGGATCTGCGCTGCCGGTACGACGGCGGTGCCGTCTTCGACTACCGGTTCACCGGCCGACAGCTCAGCCCGTGGGACTGGTTCCATCCGGGGCTGAGCGGCCAGGCCCGGCTCGCCGAGATCGCGTACCGCAATATCACGGCTCGGAAGCCCCCGGCGTAGCCACCGGCACGTGGTCTAAGGTCCGTGATCATGGACACCGGTTTGAGCAGCACGGCGATGCGTACGGAACTCTTCGGCACCCTCGCGGACGGCACCGCCGTCCACTGCTGGACGCTGGAACGGGCCGGTACGCGGGTGCGCGTCCTGACGTACGGCGGCATCGTGCAGTCGGTGGAGGTGCCCGGACGGGACGGCGTGCGGGCCGGGGTGGCACTCGGGCTGCCGGACCTCGCGGCGTACGAGACGTTCTCGGGCCCCTACTTCGGGGTGCTGGTCGGGCGGTACGCGAACCGGATCGCGGGCGCTTCCTTCGTGCTCGACGGGCAGACCCACCAGGTGACCCGGAACGAGGGGCGCAACCATGTGCACGGCGGGGCCCGCGGCTTCGACAAGCGCGTGTGGGACGCGCGGGAGGTCCCGGGCGGCGTGGAGCTGTCGCTGGTCGCGGAGGACGGCGAGGAGGGCTTCCCAGGGCGGCTGACGGTCTCGGCCGCGTACACCCTGGACGAGGACGGGGCGCTGGGCATCGCGTACCGGGCGACGACGGACGCGCCGACCGTGGTGAACCTGACCAGTCACACGTACTGGAATCTGGCCGGCGCCGACAGCGGCAGTGCGGCTGGGCACACCCTGCGGATCGCAGCCGGGCGGATCACCCCCGTGGACGGCGAGTCGATTCCCACGGGCGAGCTGCTGCCGGTGGACGGCACCCGGTTCGACTTCCGTGAGGCACGGACGGTCGGTACGGGGTACGACCACAACTTCGTGCTGGACGAGGCGGTGGACGGTCCGGTGGCCGAGCTGTGCGACCCCGGCTCGGGGCGCGTCCTGACCGTCACCACGACCGAGCCCGGGATGCAGCTGTACACCGCCGACCACCTCGACGGGCGGCCGTACCGGCCCTGCGCCGGGATCGCGCTGGAGACGCAGCACTTCCCGGACTCGCCGAACCGGCCGGAGTTCCCGAGCACGGTGCTGCGGCCGGGCGAGGAGTACGTGTCGACGACCGTGTACGGGTTCTCGGTGCGCTGACCGGATGAGGAGAGCCCCGGAGCGGGGTCAGGTGCCGCTCCACGGCTCTCCGGCCCGAGGGGCTGCCGCTAGGGCGTGCTTCGAAAGTCCCGCCTGCCTGGCGACGCCTGGCACGCACGCTCGCCGCGTTGTCAGGCTCGCCCCGATGCGCCCAGTATCGGGGCGAGCCTCCGCCTTGCGATCG